>NZ_JANSHM010000004.1:0-92468 GCF_047461635.1 Synechococcus sp. W55.2
GTCTGCCCCCCGCGCACCCCAGCCGGGGGGCACGCCGCGGCTCACGCCTTTTTGTAATATTTTTGTCTGGGTTGGCTCTTTTTGCACAACCCCCGCCCCCCAAACTCCCGGGGTGAGCGGGGCACTTCTCTACTGAGCCCCCACTTGTGCTGGGGAACGATCGGCATTCGCCAGGTGTGGCAAGCCACGCGGGAGGTGGAAGCCGAGGTGCGCAGCCAAGAGGCCGAAAGCAGCTTGCAAACTTGGCGGCAGGAGCTGTGCTGGCGAGAGTTTTACAAGCATGTCTTGGCCCACTGGCCCCACGTGGAAACCGGAGCCTATCGACGAGCCTTTGATGCACTGGAGTGGGACAATCGGCAGGACTGGTTTCAGGCTTGGTGTGCGGGGCAGACGGGATACCCCATTGTGGATGCGGCCATGCGCCAACTGAACGAAACTGGCTGGATGCACAACCGCTGCCGCATGATTGTGGCCAGCTTCCTGACCAAGGATCTGCTTATCGATTGGCGCTGGGGGGAACGCTACTTTATGCAAAAGCTAGTGGATGGGGATCTGGCGGCCAATAACGGCGGTTGGCAGTGGAGCGCCAGTGTGGGCACGGATCCCAAGCCCCTGCGCATCTTCAACCCGGCCACGCAAGCAGCCCGCTATGACCCGGAAGGAGAGTACATCCGTCGCTATCTGCCGGAGCTGGCACGGCTGGATACGCCGGCTCTGCTGTGGGTGGGAGATGACCCCAAGGGAGCCTGGGCTTTGCGGGAACGGCGAAGTTGTGGCTATCCGGATCCCATTGTGGATCACAAGGTGCAGCAGCAGGCGTTCAAACGGCGCTACCAGGCGGTGCAGCAGGCCTACTCTAGGTCTGTTCGAGACGGTCTCCCCCCTCCTTCCTAGTCCTCTGTGCCGCTGCCCCCTCTCTCGACGACGGCAGACAAAAGGCAAGACAGGTGCCATTTGAAATGACCACAAAGCAGGTCTGTGTAGTTGTAGTCAATTCAGTTGACAATGAGACGGTGTTAAAGGCAAGATGACGTGGGGGTAGACCTCAGGAGGAAGCTTTATGACCTATAGCTTAGACCTGAGAGAGAGAGTCGTAGGGTATGTCCAGGAAGGGGGCAGCCCCACTGCAGCTGCACAGATGTACAAAGTCAGTCGTGCAACGGTTTATCGCTGGCTGAACCGAGAAGACCTGAGGCCGACAAAAGTCAAGACTCGGAAGCGAAAGATAGACTTGGTCGCTCTGCAGCAAGACGTAGAACAGTACCCAGAAGCTCGACTGAAGGATAGAGCCCAGAGGTTTGGCGTCCATCCCAGCGCTATTTACTATGCTCTTAGGAAGATGAAAACAACGCGAAAAAAAAGAGTTAAGGCACCGAGAGCGGGATTGGCAAGAGAGAATCCAAGAGAGAATCAACGACTCTAGGGTCTTGAGGGAGTTGGTTCAGAAGTATGGAAGTGAGAGTTTAGCTTACAATGGGCTCTGCACCGCTGACGCGAATGATGAGAGAATGACGGGACAGGGTTTGGGGAGATACGCACCTGTTTTATGCTTGGCCAAAGAGAGGGGAGAAAGTTTATGGGAAGAGAGAGAGCTGAGTAGCCGGTAGGAGGAAGGAGAGAGGGGGTTTGATAGCCCCGACGCTTTTTCAAGTAGCTCGAATGCGGAAGAATTTGAGGGACACTAAATGCCGAGTTTGGAGAGGACATCTGTATTGACTCTGAGCAATGGGCCGATTCAAAGGCCTAGGGCCTGCTCGGCGAACGGAAGGGAAGGATAAAGGATTTGATGAAAGCGGCAGGGCAGGAGGTGGTTTTTTGCTGAGGCCCTCGCCAGACTTGAATGAGATTGAGGGTGACTTTAGTGCTCTCAAGAGGGCAAGGATGCATGCTGATAGAGGAACTTCTGTGGATGAAGTGATAAGGCCTGCGGTCCGCTGTTGCAGACGGAACTGTTGTACTGGCTAGCGTCTCATTGTTATTTGGATTGACTATGGCGGCTATTCCAGCAGCAGCGAGAGGAGGGCTAGGGATCTTCAGGGCAGTTGCAGCACCTGAACGGGCGAACCGGCAGGGATCTGGGTTGTCCCTACTGGCAGCACAGCCAAGGCATTACAGCCGGCCAGACTGATGAGATTGCCGGAATTGAGGTTGGCGGCGGGCTGAAATTGGATCCCCTCAGGCCTGACCTGCAGCCGTCCCCAGAGATAGTGTTCCCGCTGACCGTCGGCATGCAGATCCACCGGGCTGAAGGCGGAGAGGATCTGCCAGTAGGGGGGCAGGGATCCGCCCATTTTTCGCAGGGCCGGGTGCAAAAAGCGCCAGAAGGTCACCAGGGCAGAGGCAGGGTTGCCCGGCAGGCCAAAGTAGAGCTTGGGGGGGCCGTGGGGATTGGGAAAACGAGCCACCGTCAGGGGTTTGCCCGGCTTGATGGCCACACTGCGGATGAAAATCTCGCCTCCCAACTCCTCCAGCACCTTTTCCACCAGGTCAAAATCCCCCACCGATACCCCTCCGGAAGAGATCACCCCATCGGCGGAGGCCAGGGCCTGCTGGACGACCTGCCGCAACACCTGGAGCCGATCCGGCACGATGCCCAACTGGATCGGGATCCCACCCGCTGCCTTGACCAGAGCCGCCAGGCCGTACTGGTTGGAATCCACGACCTGCCCCGGCCCCGGCACCTGCTGGATGGGCACCAACTCATCCCCTGTCGAGAACAGGGCCACCCGAGGCTGACGAAACACCGGCACCATCGCCTGTCGGATGGCAGCCAAAACGGCCAGCTCCGCTCCACCCAAAGCCTGCCCTGCCGGCAGGAGGGGATCCCCCTGGCGGGCAAAGTCTCCCTGAGGCCGGACAAATTGGCCCCGCTGCGGACGCTGCAAGAGGCGAACGGTTCCTGGCGAAGGTTGCTGCGTGTATTCCTGCATCACCACGGTGTCCGCACCGCTGGGCAAGAGGGAGCCGGTGTAGAGACGCACCGCTTGTCCAGGCTGGAGCTCTCGGGTGGGTGCCTTTCCGGCGGGGAGAGTCTCAATCACCTGCAGCTCACAAGGGATCCCCACTTGCACATCTTCATGGCGCACGGCATAGCCATCCATACTGGAGGTGGGATGGGCCGGAAAATCCTGGGGGCTATACACAGTTTGGCTGAGAACGCGGCCTTGGGCGGATCCCAGCTCCACCCACTCTGGGCCCAGCGGCTGAGCCGCCTGCAAAATCAGGGCTTCTGCTTCGGCCACCGGCAGCATCACGGCTTTTAAACCCCCTTCTCCAACACCTTTCTTCAGCATCCAGAAGTCGGTTCCGCCAAGGCCATTAAATTACAACTTAAACTGCGAACAGCAGCCATGAATTCCGACCTTGGCATGAGAGGTGTATGACCAGGATCCCACCAAGCCCCAGAGCTGGCAAGAAGTCGCAGCAAGTTGCCCATTGGGAGCTGCAGCTCTTTCGAATTCGGGATCCCGGTCTTGCTGGGGAGATGGGGATCCCGGCAGCGTTGCAGCCGGCCACAGGCTATCTGGCTGCTGTGACTGCGGAAGCTGGATACTGGTCACGTAGCGGGCGTAGCCTTGGAACGACTGAGCGACCAGATAGCTCGAGCGCAGCAAGCGAGGTGTCTATGTTAAATGCCGCCGTCATCCTCACGATCTTCCTTGGCTTCTGGGGAGTCGTGGTCAAGCGCAACCTCATTATGAAGATCCTATCTATGGATGTTATGAGCACCGGGGTCATCGCCTTCTTCGTGATCTGGGCAGCCCGGAGCGGTGTGTTCACCCCCATCTACAAACCCTGGCGCGAGCTGGACTATGCCGACCCGGTGCCTCAGGGGATCATCCTCACGGCCATCGTCATCGGCCTATCGGTACAAGCCTTGATGTTGGTGGGGGTGATGAAGCTCTCCCGCAATCATCCCACCCTCGAAGTCGAGAGCATCGAACAGGCAGTCGCGTCAGGGGCGCAGAGCACTTTTACCGATGACTGAGCTGACGCTGGTGTGGGTGGCATTGCCCTTTCTGCTGGCCTTCACAACCTACTTGATGCCGGCCCTGACCCGTCCCAGCTTGGTGGGGATGGCCGCGCTGACGGTGGCCTATGCGGTGCAGCAGGGGGGCTTGCCCGGCACAACCGCTGCGCCCTTGGAGCTGCAGCTTTTGGATCACTTCGGGGTGACGCTGCGGATCGATGCCAATGGAGCAGCGATGCTCTTGGCCCACGGCCTGGTCACGCTGGGGGTGGCCCTGTATTTGGATAGACGCTTTGCGGGCAGCCGCTTTCTGGCCATGCAGTTGCTGATCGTCCACGGTAGCGCCAATGCTGTCGTCATCAGTGCCGACCTGATCAGCGTCTACGTTTCCCTGGAGGTGCTCAGCATCGGCGTGTTTTTGCTGCTGACCTACGGGCGGCGGGCTGAGGGCCAACCCACAGTGGAAGAAAATGCTCCGCACCGCGATCGCCAGCTCTGGGTGGGGCTGCGCTACCTTTTCATGAGCAATGTGGCCATGCTCTTCTACCTGATGGGCGCAATCCTGGTCTATGTGCGCACGGGATCCCTGGCGATGAGCAGTTTGGCTATGGCCGACCCCACGGCCTTGGCGCTGATTGCTGTGGGTCTTTTGGCCAAGGGGGCGATCTTCGTTGCCGGCCTGTGGCTGCCCCTCACCTACGTTACCGCGGATCCCGTTGTTGCGGCGGTGCTCAGCGGTTTTACGACCAAAGCAGGAGCCATGGCTTTGGTGCGCTGCAGCGAGGCTTCGCCGGTCTTGGCCCAGGGGTTGCCCTACTTGAGCGCTGGTTCAGCCGTTTTCGGGATCCTACTGGCCCTGATGGCGAGCACGCCCCAGCACCTTCTCGCCTGGAGCTCGGTATCGCAGATGGGATTTGTGATTGCTGCCCCTCAATGGGCGGGTTTGTACGGTCTTGCCCATGGGTTGGCAAAGCCCTTGCTGTTTGTTGGAACAAGCGTGACCCATCCCTGGCGTTGGCCGATGCTGCTCTTGGGGACGGCTTCCCTGGCAGGGGTACCCGGCAGTTTGGGGTATGCGGCCAAGGCCCTCAGCTTGTCTGCTCTGGATCCCTGGCACGAGTGGCTGTTGGTGGGGGTTACCGTCGGCACCACTTGTTTAGGCGTGCGAGTGCTGCGGGCACCTGTTTCTCCAATGAAGGGGGCAACCACCTCTGCAACTCCTTGGCAAGATAAAGTGGCACTGGTGCTTTGGGGTGGGGGCTTGCTCTGGGGCTGGCTGCCGGCGGCCTTTGGCGCTGACAATCTTCTCAAGGCGCTCCTCAGTTTGGGCGTTGGGATCCCGCTGGGCTGGTTTTGGGAGCGGATCCCTTTGAAGGGAGGGTCGGTGAACGAAGGGCTGGAAGCAGTGGTGGGCGGCTTGAGCATAGTGTTGGTGCTGGTTTGGGCTCTGTTAGCTGTGGGGAACTATGGGACGCTACCCTGAGTTGGGTCTATTGGAGATCGGCCTGCGGCTCTTGATTTGGTTTTTGCTGACGGGCAATTTGAGCTGGGACAATGTGGCCATTGGGGTAGCGGCAACGTTGCTGCTGCCGCGCCAGGCTTTCGCACCGGTGCAATGGCGGGATTGGGGGCGAGTGCTCCAGGAAATTCTTCTCGCCATCCCAAGAGCCTACTGGGAAGCCTTCGAGATGATCCTCAAGCCCCACACTGTTGAGGAAGTTGTATACAAACAAACCCTGCCCAACCGTTCAGCAGGGCTGGTGTTTCTGGATATCTTTTTAATTACCTTCACGCCCAAAACCATCGTGCTCAATTGCAATGCCCAAGGCACTTATGAAGTCCATGTGCTCAAGCCGCGGGAGGACGTGTGAACCTACTGCTGTTTCTCCTGACCCTAACGCTGTGCTTGCCCCTGTATGCCGCTTGGCTGAAGGAAGATATTTGGCAGACGATGCTCGCCTTTGCCAGCCTGGCCACGAAGACGGCCATCCTGATTTTGGTGGTGTCGGTGGTGCGGGATGATTGGATGATCGGGATTGTGGGGGTTTTGATTTTGTCGGTGGGCAATGCGGCCTTAATGCTCTTGGCTCATGTACTGAAACGGCTGGAAATGCTTTAGAAAGGCCCTGGGGGTAGGTATGGAAGTCTGGGTGGAAGGTCTGAGCTATCTGTTGTTTGGGATTGGTGTGCTGTTTTGGTTGTGGGGAACGGCGCCGCTCCTTGGGGATCGCTCGATTTTATTTAAGCTGCACGGCCTTTCGGTGTCGGACACCCTGGGCTCTATGAGCATCATGCTGGGGCTGCTGTTGCGGATCCCACGGGAATGGCCCCTGTTGGTGTTGGCACTGATCTCCCTGGCTATTTGGAATACCATTCTGGGCTATGTGCTGGCGTTTTGCTCGCAGCGCAAGTCCCTATAGGAGGGCAGGATGGAAGAGACCCTGTTGCTGGTGATGGCGTTACTCCTGCCCCTGACGGCAAGCTTGGTGGTGACTCAGACCAATCCCTACCACGCCTTGGTAATGCGAGGGATCCTGGGGACGATTGCCGCCTTGATCTACGCGCTGTTTGGGGCGGCGGATGTGGCTCTGACCGAGGCGCTGGTGGGCACTATGCTTTCCATTACCCTCTACGCCATTGCGGTGCGCTCTTCGCTGAGTATGCGCCTGGGCGTTCTTGAAGGCAGCCCTGTGCTGGAGGCCAGTACCTCAGCAGCACGGCAGTTGTTACAGCAGATGCGCCAAGGGCTACAGCGGTACCACATGCGCTTGGAGTTGACCGCCTATGGGAGTTCGGAGGCGTTGGTGGCTGCTCTTCGCAGCCGGGAGGTACACACCATTGCCCTTGAGCCCGCCGGAGAAGCAGCAGAGTATCGCCTGGTTACACGCGTGCCCCGCCTGCAGGCCATTTTGGCGCAGCAAGCTCTGGCCACTGAGGTGATGGCGACATGAAGTGGGTGTATGGGATAGCGGTGTTGCTGGCAGCCCTACAGCTCATCGTGGGCGAGGCGGGATCCGTGTCCCCCAATCGCGCAGCGGGCGTAGCTTTAGTCGAGGCAGTGGAGATTCTGGCCAGCGAAAGCGGTGTGCCCAACACGGTGACGGGTCTCATTCTGCGCAACCGCCTCTACGATACGGTCTTTGAAGTGGTGGTGTTTTCTACGGCGATTTTGGGCGCCCAATACCTGCTGGCGGATGAGCAGCCGACAGCCAATGTAGCTCAATTTACCGATATTCCCTCGATTGTGTTGGCGCGAGTGGGGGCCACCATTTCGGCTTTGATCGCGGTGGAGCTGGCCATTCGAGGGCACCTGACGCCGGGCGGAGGCTTTGCTGCCGGGGTGGCGGGGGGGACGGCCATTGGCTTGGTGGCGATCACCGCCTCTTCCACCTGGATGGAGGCCATCTACAAACGGTGGCGGGCTGCGATGTGGGAGAAGCTGTCGGTGGTGACGTTTATCGGGGTGGCCGTGGTGGCTCTGGCCGGCTGGGAATTGCCCAGAGGGGAGTTGGGGGATCTGTTTAGCGGCGGTTGGATCCCGATTCTTAACATTTTGGTAGCCATCAAGGTGGCGCTGGGATCCTGGGCGGCAGTTTTGATCTTTATTCGCTACCGCGGCTTGTTATGAGGGTCTAAATGGGTTAATGAGAGGTACCCCTGTCCCGGCAAAATCACGGACATTGCGAGTAACCAGGGTAAGTCCGTAAACCAAGGCTGTAGCAGCCAGTTGTTTGTCAATTGCATTTTGAGAGTGAGGTACGCACAGGCTTCCCCATACCTGGGCTTCGGTAATTGTGAAATCAAGAATGTGATCGGCATAGTCATCGACAACCGTTTGCAGCCACCTCTCCAGAAGGTTGGCTTGCAGATGATCGCCGCGATGGCGCATGAGTTCAACGCCTCGGCGGAGTTCGCCCAGCGTGATCACGCTGATGTAGATGCGGGCCTCTTGCTCAATGGCAGTTTGAAGAAATTCTTGAACCCCGGAGTTGGCTTGACTGTGTTTGCGCAGCTCACTGATGACGTTAGTGTCAAGCAAATACGTCATGGGCAGTGTTATCTTGCACCCGCTCAAAGTCTGAATCGTTGCCAACGTTAGGTATCGATCTGAGCACTTCGGCAAAGGACTGTTTCGCAGGCTGGAGTAAGACTTGCTCTAGAATTTTGCGGTGTTCGGCCTCTGCACTAACGCCGTGACGACTAGCCCTTTGTTTGAGAGCTTTGACAATGGCTTCGTCAACATTGCGAACAATTAACGTGGCCATAGAGCGTTTCCTCGATCGGCAGATCCCTGGGCGGCTTTGCTGCGACGATAGCATTGATATCATCTAAAGTTCAAGTTTTCCCGTCTATTGATACTGATGAAGAAGCTGCCCTTTTGCGGGTTGCCCCAGAGAACTCCTGCCTGCCAGGGATCCAAGCTCTGCCTGCTGTGCATAGCCTTTGCAAGTGCAACACCCAAAAAAGAGGGATCCCGATGAGCAACTTGACCTGCAGGTGACCTCTACAATAGAAGGCTGACCCTGCCACCTCTGGGATCCCTATGCCGCGCCGCACCGATATCCACAAAATCTTGCTCATTGGAGCGGGGCCGATCGTCATTGGCCAAGCCTGCGAATTCGACTACTCGGGCACCCAAGCCTGCAAAGCCCTGCGGGAAGAGGGCTATGAGGTCGTTTTGGTCAACTCTAACCCCGCCACCATCATGACGGATCCCAGCATGGCGGAGCGCACCTACATCGAGCCGGTGACGGCGGACTTTGTGGCCAAAATTATCGAGCGGGAACGCCCTGATGCTTTGCTGCCCACCATGGGCGGCCAGACGGCCCTCAACGTGGCGGTGCAACTGGCCCAGCAAGGGATCCTGGAGCAGTACGGGGTGGAGTTGATTGGGGCCAAGCGGGAGGCCATTGAAAAAGCCGAAGACCGGGATCTCTTCAAGCAAGCCATGCAGCGGATTGGCTTGGCCGTGCCCCGCTCTGGCCTGGCCCACACCCTGGAAGAAGCCAAGCAGATTGCCCAGGAGATCGGCTATCCCCTCATCATCCGCCCGGCCTATACCCTGGGGGGCACCGGTGGTGGGGTGGCTTACAACCAGGAGGAGTTTGAAGAGATCTGCGCTGCCGGCTTGGAGGCCAGCCCCGTTTCCCAGATCTTGGTGGAGGAATCGGTCATCGGCTGGAAAGAGTTTGAGCTGGAGGTGATGCGGGATCTGGCGGATAACGTGGTGATCATCTGCTCCATAGAAAACATCGACCCGATGGGGGTGCACACTGGCGACTCCATCACCGTGGCCCCGGCCCAAACCCTCACCGACAAGGAATACCAGCGGCTGCGGGACTATGCCATCGCCATCATGCGCGAAATTGGCGTAGAGACCGGGGGATCCAACGTGCAATTTGCCGTCAACCCTGCCAACGGTGAGGTGCGGGTGATCGAGATGAACCCGCGGGTCTCCCGCTCTTCCGCTTTGGCCAGCAAGGCCACCGGCTTTCCCATCGCCAAAATTGCCGCCAAACTGGCAGTGGGCTACACGCTGCCGGAGATCCCCAACGACATCACCCGCAAAACTCCGGCCAGCTTCGAGCCCACCATCGACTATGTGGTCACCAAGATCCCTCGCTTTGCTTTTGAAAAATTCCCCGGCGCAGAGCCGGTTCTCACCACCCAGATGAAATCGGTGGGGGAGGCGATGGCCATTGGCCGCACTTTTCAAGAATCCATCCAGAAGGCCCTGCGCTCTTTGGAAATCGACCGTCCCGGTTTTGGCAGCGATAGGCCGGAGGTTTTCCCCAAGCCGGAGGAAGTGCGGGCCAACCTGCGCACCCCCAACCCCTTCCGCCTGCTCACCATCCGCACCGCTCTGCTCATGGGCTTTTCTGCCCAGGAAATTGCCCAGCTCACCCACATCGATCCCTGGTTTATCGACAAGCTACAGGAGTTGGTGGAGGTGGAGCAAGCCCTCAAGGGGCGGGAGCTGGGATCCCTGAGCGCTGACGACTTGAGACACCTCAAGCAAATGGGCTTCAGCGACCGACAAATTGCCCACCTCACTGGATCCACGGAACATCAGGTGCGGGCCTGCCGCAAAAGCCTGGGGGTGATCCCCACCTACAAAACTGTAGATACCTGCGCCGCCGAATTTGAGGCTGCTACCCCCTACCAGTACTCTACCTACGAGAGCGAGTCGGAGATTTTCCCGGCCCGCAAAGAGAAGGTGATGATCTTGGGAGGTGGCCCCAACCGCATCGGCCAGGGGATCGAATTCGACTACTGCTGTTGTCATGCTGCCTTTGCCCTCAGCCGCCTGGGTTACGAAGCGATCATGGTCAACTCCAACCCGGAAACCGTTTCTACCGACTACGACACCGCTGATCGCCTCTATTTTGAGCCGCTCACCCATGAAGAGGTGATGAACTTGGTGGATGCTGAGCAGCCGGTCGGCCTGATCGTGCAATTTGGCGGTCAAACTCCCCTCAAGCTGGCGCAGGGGCTGGCAGCAGCCCAGGCTCCCATCTGGGGAACTTCCCCCGACTCCATCGACATTGCTGAGGATCGGGGGCGCTTCGAGCGCATCTTGCGGGAGTTGGATATTCGCCAACCGGCCAACGGCATTGCCCGCAGCGTGGAAGAAAGCTTGGAAATTGCCCGCCGCATCGGCTATCCGGTGGTGGTGCGGCCCAGCTACGTCTTGGGGGGACGAGCCATGGAGATCGTCTATTCCGACCAAGACCTGCAGCGCTACATGCAACTGGCGGTGGCGGTGGATCCGGATCGTCCGGTGCTGGTGGATCAGTTCCTGGAAGAGGCGGTGGAGGTGGATGTGGATGCCATTGCCGACCGCACCGGCGCCGTAACCATCGGCGGCATTCTGGAGCACATCGAGCAGGCCGGGATCCACTCGGGCGATTCGGCCTGTGTATTGCCCAGCCGTACCCTCAGCCCCGACGTGCTGCAGGTGATTCGCCAATGGACGGTGAAGTTGGCCCAAGCTCTGAAGGTGGTGGGCCTGATCAACGTGCAATACGCCGTCCAAAAAGGTCAAGTCTATATCCTGGAGGCCAATCCGCGCGCCTCTCGCACCGTACCCT
Organism: Synechococcus sp. W55.2; assembly: GCF_047461635.1. NCBI lineage: Bacteria > Bacillati > Cyanobacteriota > Cyanophyceae > Synechococcales > Synechococcaceae > Synechococcus > Synechococcus sp. W55.2. The sequence goes on from NZ_JANSHM010000004.1 coordinate 11,062, forward strand.
TCGTCAGCAAGGCTATCGGCCATCCGCTGGCAGACTACGCCGCTCAAGTGATGAGCGGCAAAACCCTAGCCGAGCTGGGCTTTACCCAGGAGGTGATCCCCTCCCACATTGCCGTCAAAGAAGCGGTTTTGCCCTTCCACAAGTTTCCCGGCACCGACACGCTGCTGGGGCCGGAGATGCGCTCCACCGGTGAGGTGATGGGCATTGACACGGACTTTGGCCGCGCTTACGCCAAAGCCCAACTGGCGGCGGGGCAGAATCTGCCTCTCCAGGGGACGGTGTTCATCAGCGTCAGCGACCGGGATAAACAGGCGGTCATCCCGGTAGCCCGCGAGTTTGTGGGGCTGGGCTTTCGCCTGTTGGCCACCGAAGGAACCCAAAAAGTTTTAGCCGAGCACGGGATCCCGGTGGACAAAGTCCTCAAACTGCACGAGGGACGGCCCCACGTCATCGACGCCATCAAAAATCACCAGATTCAGCTCATTATCAACACCCCTTCCGGTGTCGAGGCGCAGCAAGATGGCCAAAAGATCCGCCGCACTGCCCTGGCCTACAAGATCCCTCTGGTGACAACCCTGGCAGGAGCCAAAGCCACTGCGGCTGCCATCCGTGCTTTGCAGTCGGGATCCCTGCAGGTGAAGTGCTTGCAGGATTTTTTCTCTGTCTAGGATTCTGGAGGAAAAAAAGCAGGTCCCGGACGGCACCTCTTTCCTAAACCCATCCTTAAGAAACGTCTGCTCAAGCTTGGCTGCCATCAACTGCCAGTGACCGACCTTCGCCGGGAAGCTCTCAAAGACCTCCAAATTGCAACATATCGGTGCTGATTTGTATCGACAAATCCATTTTTTTCACATTCCCGTTGCGGAAGTTAGGGATCCCTGTCGGCATCCCTAAAACTGTCTAGCCTGAAAGGAGAGGATGCTTTTAGCGGTCGGCGCGGGAAGAGTTTTGCCCCGTTCAAGGAAGCCGACAAAGCAAAGAATGGTTTTGTCTCTTTAGGAGTTGGCCTATGAGTACGGTAATTCGCCGCTCCTCGGCTGCGCGGCAGCTCTGGAGTTGGAATGGCTTTTGCCAATGGATAACCAGCACCGAAAACCGGCTTTACATCGGCTGGTTTGGCGTATTGATGATCCCGACCTTGTTGGCAGCAGCCTTTTGTTTTGTAATCGCTTTTATTGCTGCTCCGCCGGTGGATGTGGATGGGATCCGCGAGCCGGTGATCGGCTCTTTGATAGGGGGGAACAATCTCATCTCGGCGGCGGTGGTGCCCACGTCGGCGGCCATCGGCTTGCACTTTTATCCCATTTGGGAAGCCGCCTCTTTGGATGAATGGCTCTACAACGGCGGCCCCTACCAACTGATCGTGCTCCATTTCCTGATCGGGGTGTGGTGCTACCTGGGCCGGCAGTGGGAGCTGAGCTATCGCTTGGGCATGCGTCCCTGGATTGCGGTGGCGTTTTCCGCTCCGGCGGCGGCGGCTACGGCAGTGCTCTTGGTCTACCCCATCGGCCAGGGCAGTTTCTCGGAGGGCTTGCCCCTGGGGATCGCCGGCACCTTCTACTTCATGCTGGCTTTCCAGGCGGAGCACAATATCCTCATGCACCCTGCTAGCTGGCTGGGGGTGGCCGGCGTCTTTGGCGGCGCTCTGCTGGCCTCCCTGCACGGCTCCCTGGTGATCTCCAGCCTAATCCGCGAGACCTCGGAAGAAGAGTCACAAAATGCCGGCTACCGCTTCGGGCAGGAGGAAGTCACCTACAACTTCCTGGCCGGGCACTACGCGTTCTTGGGGCGGCTGGGGTTCCCCGGCCTGGGCCTGAGAAACAGCCGTTCCGTCCACTTCTGGATGGCGGCCCTGCCCACAGTGGGGATTTGGGCGGCGGCAATAGGTATCGGCATAATGGCCTTTAACTTGAACGGCTTGAACTTCAACCAGTCCATCCTGGACAGCCAGGGCCGGTTCATCCCTACCTACGCCGATCTCCTCAACCGCGCCAATCTGGGGATCCAGGTGATGCACGCCCCCAACGCCCATCATTTTCCCTTGCTGCTGGCGGCTCAACCCTAAGGCAGGCTAGGGGCAGTCCAGCCGGAAAGCGCGGTGAATAGCTTGCAAGGCCGGGATCCCTCGATCCCGGCGCACTACACAGCTCACCTTGATCTCCGAGGTGGCGATCATCTCGATGTTGATTCCGGCTTCGGCCAGAGCTGCAAACAGGCGAGCAGCCACGCCAGGGTAGGTTTCCATCTCGGCGCCGACAATGCTGACCTTGGCAATGTCGTGATCCGCGTCAACTCCTGCCGCCTGGAGCTCTTCGGCCACCTGCCGGCAGACTGCCTCAGCAGCCATCGCTTGATCCTGAGGCACGGTAAAGGCAATGTCGGTACTGGGGATCCCGTTGTGGTAGCCCCGCTGGCTTTGGATGATGGTGTCCACGATGATCCCGGCAGCCGCCAAGCGCCCGAACAAATGGGCGGCAGTTCCCGGACGATCCGGCACTTTGCGAAGGCCCAGCCGCGATTGCTTCAAATCCAAGGCAACACCGCGTACCGGGTGGCTGTCTTGAGGGGCAGCCGGCATCTTTGCCCGATGCAAGTGGGGGATCACCTGGAACGACTCTCCCAGAGCCAAGGCGGCATCACCGGCCCGCTCCGCAGCCACCACACAGCTCACCTTGATCTCGGACATGGAGATCATCTGCAAATTGATCCCGGCCTCGGCCAGCACCTGGAACATTTGCGCCGCGATCCCAGGTCGGCCCATCATCCCCACCCCGGCAATGCTGACTTTGGCCACCGCCTCATCCACAATCACCGCTGCACACTGCAGCTCTTGGCCAATCCGCCGGGCAACGGCTGCAGCCTCGGTCACCTGCGACCGACTGACCGTAAAGGCAATGTCATTGGTGGGCTGGGGCACGGATCCCTGCGGCAAGGAGTCCGTCCCGCTGGCGTGAGCGGCTGTGAACTGGAGCGACTGCAAAATCAAATCCACATTCACCCCTGCCGCCGCGATCCCCTGAAAGAGCTGGGCGGCAATGCCAGGGCGATCCGGCACCCCCACCAACACCAACTTGGCCTGATCCCGATCCAGCTCCACCGTATCCACCGCCAGGCCCAGCTCGATACTGCTGTCGGCAGCACGAGGACGGGGGGGAGGAGAAAGAATGAGAGTGCCCTCGCATCCCGCCTGCAACGGCTCCAAGCTGGAGCGCACCCGCAGCTTCACACCGTAGTTGCGGGCAATCTCCACCGAGCGGGGATGCAGCACCTGGGCCCCCAAGCTGGCCAGCTCCAACATTTCATCACTGGTGATCTCCGGCAACAGCCTGGCCTCAGGCACCTTACGCGGATCCGTGGTGAAGATCCCCGGCACATCGGTGTAGATCTCACACAGCTCTGCTCCCAAAGCCACTGCCAAGGCCACCGCCGTGGTGTCGGATCCCCCCCGACCCAGGGTGGTGATCTCCAGCTCCGCCAGGCTGGTAATCCCCTGGAACCCGGCCACCACCACCACCTCTCCCCGCTCCAGATGCTGCCACAGGCGGTCGGTGTGGATGTGCAAAATGCGGGCCCGGCTGTAATCTCGAGTGGTGACAATGCCCACCTGGGCTGCCGTCATGGAAAGGGCAGGACACCCCAGGCGTTGCAGCGCCAAAGCCACCAGGGCAATGCTCACCTGCTCACCGGTGGAAAGGAGCATATCCCATTCCCGCAACTGAGCCGGCGTGGTCGGGGATCCCTGCAAGATCTGCTCCCCCAAGCCCACAAGGCGATCGGTTTCATCCCCCATCGCCGAGACCACCACCACCACCCGATGTCCCCGCTCCACCGTGTGGGCCACCCGTTGGGCCACGGCTTGGATACGCTCGACAGAGCCGACAGAGGTACCGCCGTACTTTTGAACGATTAAGCTGCGTTCCATGAGAGAAGAACGAGGTCAGGGGCGGTTTGGATCCTACCCCGGATCTAGGTCAAGCCCAGCCCATTTTGCAAAAACGGCGGCACCGGCAGCAGGATCAGCACCAGCAGCGTGAGCATCCCCAGCCCCAGCAGATCTCGGGCCTCGTCCAGTTCCGTCACATCGTTGAGGGCCGGCTCGTCGGCACTGGAAATCACAAACAGCAGCAGCGCCCAGAGCAACAACCAGGGCTGCACCGTCAAGGCCAGCAGCAGCACCAACCAGCGGGCTACCCGGCCTACATTCGCTCCCATCTGCTGTCCATACACCGCGTGGACAATGTGCCCCCCATCCAGTTGGCCCACCGGCATGAGGTTAAAGGCAATCACCACCAAGCCCAGCCAGCCGGCAAAGGCCAGCGGGTGCAGATCGATCACCTGCCCCGGCTGCAACTGATCCCCCAGCACCATGCGGGCCAGAATTGCCAGCAGCACCGATAGGCGCGGGTCAAGGCGATGAAAACTAATCGGGGTCGGCTGCCCCTCGGGCACCGCGGGAGGATCTACAGGCGCCGAAAACACCAGCCCCAGCAACAACATGCCCAAAGCAACAAGGCTCCCTGCCAGCGGCCCGGCGACGGCGATATCAAACAACACCTTGCGGTTGGGCACCGGCTCTTTCAACTGGATAAACGCCCCAAAAGTCCCTAGGACAAAAGGCACCGGGATGAAATAGGGCAGCGAGGTTTGGATGTGGTGGCGGCGGGCCACCCAGTAGCGAGTCCACTCATGGGATCCCAAAATGGCAAGGATCCCTAGAGCATAAGGCAACCCTTGCATCAGAGAGGGCAAATGCAGTAGCCGGTCAGGGCTGACCCCAGCCGCTTGGGCCCCAGCACTGAGGGTGGTCCAGAAGGTGAACAGCAATAACCCCAGAGCCAGCAGCGGGAACTCTCGACTGTCCGCCGGGGAGCGCCGCGCCGCCGGGTTGGGCACCAGGGCAAAAAAGGGCTTACCGGCAAACCCCTCCTGCAGCACCACCAAAAAGCGTTTGCCGAAAGTGGTTTCCACATTCTGCTGCACCCGCTCATAGGCTTCACTGGGATCCGCCCGCAAGTTGCCCCGGCAGATGATCGCCTGGGGACGGTACTCCACGTTTTGCAAATAAAAGACGCTCCAGGGGAAGCAGTGGCTCAGCTTTTCCCGCGGCACTTCGGAGATGGGGGTGTGGGCAAGAGCCACCGAGACCGGATCTGCGGCGCTGTCTTCTTCCTCTTCCTCCGGCTCAGGTTCTGCAGCCGGCGAGGGATCCGCTTCTGGGGATGCGTTTTCCACTTCGGGCCGAGGGTCTACGGTTGGGGGTCGAATGCCCCCTCGTCTCACCAAGGTCATGCTGGTAAAGTAGGAGGTGAGAAACAGCAGCAGCATCAGCAAGGGGGGCACCTCGTACTGGAACACCTGACGCCCCAGCACCCAGACCAAAGGGGGCAGCATCATCACCAGCCACAGGATCCGCCACGGCACCTTTGAGAGGCGGGCCACACTTTTTTGCAGCAGCAGGTAGGTTGCAGAACCCACCAGCGCCAACAGGATCCAATCTGCCATGAGTTCAAAAAACGGAGGAGAACACCTCTACCAAGCTAGCGGCAAATCCAATCCCCTTGCTACAGCTTGCAGCCGGGATCCCTCAAGAGCCCAATTGTTGCGTGGCCTGCTCAGAGGTGTCCACCGTATCTGCTGGATCCCCAATTTCCGGGCGAGCTTTTCGCTTTTCTTGCGGGCGGCGGGGCGAAAAAAGGAATCTCCTTGAGGCGTGCCTCTGCTTCCGGCGTCCACTGTACGGCTAACCCAGCAGCCATTCTGGCAAAAAGGTATTCCCTGTCATGCCTCGCAGGGTGAAATAAACAAACAGCAGCAACAGCAGGGATCCCAGCGTCACCATGGCCGCCGCTGTTGGACTTTTGCGATACAGGCTAACAAAAGGCTGGAGGCCGGCCCAGATCCCCCCCAGCAAAACGGTAATAAAGTAGGTGGGGTAACGGGAGACATTCTCCACAAATTGGTCTTCCAGTCTGCGGGGGGGCTGCGGCTGTGGCATGAGCAGCTCGGGCTCTAACTCCTTTCTCCTCAGTGTGCCATAGGTAGCTGTCAACCATCTGGAGGCTGGCCATCTTCAGGGAACTGGCGGCAACTCAAAAAGTGTAGTCATCTCAAACTAGATTGAGACACTCCCCAAACGCTCCGCGCCGCTGTCGCGACCCCCCAGCTCATCTCTCTGGGAGAGGGGGGTTGGAGAGCAAGGCAACGGAAATGTTTTATTTCCATTCAAAATGACTATAAATCTCCTCCATTGGCGCTCTTTTGGCAGCCGAGCAACCTCGGCTCCCCAGCCGCTGTGGCACCAACCGACCGGTAAGCAGCCTCTCTGCCGCTTGGCTCACAGCCTCCGCGAGGGAGAAAGTCCATCGTCCCCTCATATCAAAAAGAACATCTACTTCACGAAGAGTGGTTGGAGCGAAGGGGAGACTGCGCAGATTCAGGAAACCGAGAACCTGATATGGTAGGCGTTATCCTGCCTGATCTGCTCTTTTGCTCAGTGCAGCCTCCCCTCTTCATAGACTGATGCGAGAATTGCCCTCTGATCCTTCCAATCGTGCCGGCGTACCCTTTGGGGATCAGACCCTGGCTCTGATGCGCGTCCAGGAGGCCCTGGATCAATTGGAGGCAGCCATTCTCAGTAGCCCTCGCCTGTTTTGGTCTCGCACCCTTATTGAAGAGGAAAAGATTCTGGAGCAGTTAGACTTTATCCGCCTGAACCTGCCGACAGCCCTGGAGGAAGCGGAGGAACTGCTGCGCCAGCGGGATCGGATCTTGGCAGAGGCCAATCGCTACGCCCAAGAAATTGTGGCCGCGGCCCAACGTAGGGCTGAGCAGCTCCTCAACGAATCGGCGATTCTGCGACAGGCCCAAGCTCAGGCGGAGCAGTTATTGCAACAAGCCTATCAACATAGTGAGGAGGTGCGGCGACAGACACTGCAGGAATCGGAGCGCCTGCAGCGGGAGGCCCACCGTTACGTGGATCAGGTGTTGCAAGACTTGGAGTTGCGGTTGGTGGAGTCCTTGCGGGTGATCCGCAACGGGCGGCAAAATCTGCAAACCTAACAGCAAAGAGCCAGACTGCGACTTGAACGCTGCCTTCAACCTGTGCCAGGAGCATTTTTATCCCGCGTTGTGCAAGTCTTTTGGAGCGGTGGGTTAGGGATCTCCTGAGCAGGCGAGGGACGGCTCCCCTCGCTAGACTTGAGCAGAAGACGTTCCCCAGCGGCCCTTGACATCCTCTCTGCCCATCATCCTTGGCGTATCAGGCGCTTCAGGGATGCTCTATGCTGTGCGCGCTCTGCATGTTCTGCTCAGCCTGGACTACTGTGTCGAAGTGGTGGTCTCCAAAGCGGCCTATCAGGTGTGGCAGGGAGAACACGGGGTGCTGCTGCCGACAGACCCCCGCAAGCAGGCCCACTTTTGGCGACAACAAGCCGAGAGCAGCGGTGGATCCCTAGTTTGTCATCGCTGGCAGGATGTGGGGGCAACCATTGCCAGTGGCTCCTATCGCACGCAGGGGATGTTGGTGATCCCGTGCAGCATGGGTACAGTTGCCAAGTTGGCTGCCGGCTTGAGCTCGGATCTGCTGGAGCGGGCTGCTGATGTGCAGCTCAAGGAGGGACGACGCTTGGTGGTGGTGCCGCGGGAAACCCCCTTTAGCCTGATCCACCTGCGCAACTTGACCACTCTGGCAGAAGCGGGGGCGCGTATTGTCCCGGCCATTCCGGCTTGGTACCACCAGCCGCGCACCATCTTAGACTTGGTGGATTTTGTGGTGGTGAAGGCGCTGGATCAGTTCGGTATTAATGGCGATCTCATTCGCCGCTGGCAGGGGATGCGCCAGCATCAGATCCTCAAGCTGCCCCCTGATCTCTGAGCGGGATCCCTTTTCCCGGCGGCAGGCTGGGATTTGGCTTGGGGGTGTTCCAAGCTGGGGGGGCCCTGTGCCGATAGCCCTCACTTGTGGCACCTTGCCGGGAATAGCTCAGATCACTTGCTGAGCTAGCCGACTCGGGGATCCCGCCGAAGGTGGGTGGGCAAGTCAGGGCAGGTCTCCAGACTGGCCGCCCATTCCCCGATGAGGGTGTTGACCCAGTGAGGCAGCTCGTCGTGGGCGCAGTGGCCTACTCCCGGCAGCTTCACCAAGGCGAGGGCAGGCTGCCAGCGCTTAAATTGGTCTGCCAAAAAACTAGGCACTGCCGGATCTTCTTGGCCCCAGAGCAACAAGATGGGCGTTTTTAGGGTGGGCAGCAGGCGTTTGGGGCTGTCGAAGCGGCGGCAGAGAATGGCTCTCAGACCGTCCAAAAACACGTGGGCTGCCCCCGGTTCAAAGGCCGGTCTCTGGAAGATCTGCACCAGCTCCTCATCCACCTGCTCATCCCGCTTGTAGACGTTTTTGATCCAAGCCCGCAGCACCTCGGTTTGCCGCAGCCAGTTAAACAAATGGGGATAGGTGAGTGGGCAGCCCAAGACGGCCAGGATCCCGTCGCAAAGGAGCTGCACCAAGACATCCCAGGGAGGGGGTAATTCTTCGGGGTGAGGCCCATCGGCGCAGCTAATCAAGCACAGGCCCTTCACCATCTGGGGATAGCGGGCGGCGGCAATTACCCCCACCAAGCCCCCGATGGAATGGCCTACCAGGATGCTGGGCTGCTGGATGTGAGTTTGCCAAAACTCGTACACCTGCTCCACCCACAGATCAACGCTGTAGGCGATCTCCGGCTTGGCACTCTTGCCAAATCCCAGCAAGTCGAGGGCATAGACGGAGCGCTGGGATCCCAGAGGGACGATGTTGTGGCGCCAATGGCCCACCGAAGCCCCAAATCCGTGGATTAAAAGGGCCGGAGCTGCCGTTAAGTTGACTACACCGGCAGGGGTTTGGGCACGACTGGGAGTGTAAGTGAAATGGATGGGCCAGCCCCGCCAATGCCAGGTTTGGGGGTAGCCGTAGCGAGGCAAAGCCGACAAGGGATCCCTGTCGCTACCCGTTGGGGAAGGGGAGGGCGCATCAACAGAGGAGAAACCGGGATTGCCGACGGAATTGGCGCTGACCCGAGCAGAAGGGGAAGGATGGGAGTTGAGTCTGTGCAAGGGAGGAGTGGGTGACAACAATAGGCTCATCTCCAATTTAGGCTAGACCAATCTTAGTGGTTTTCTCGGCTCGCCCAAAGCTACTTTGCTACCGGTTCTTCTTTAGGACATGCCAGCATGACTGTGCCCCTGACTCCAGACCCAATGAATGAAGCCTTCCAGGTAGACCCAATCACTGCTGCCAGCTTCCGCCAGATCGATCAAGAGATTGGCCCCCACCCCTGGCAAGGGATCCCTTATGAGGTGGTGCGCCGTGCCATTCATGCCACTGCCGACTTTGAGCTGCGGGATCGCTTTTTCTTCGGCCCCAACGCCGTTGAACACGCCCTGGCAGCCCTACGGCAAAAGCAGCCTGTCATTGTCGATGTCAGGATGGTGGCAGCTGGGATCCAGTCAGGTCTGAAAGCCCAAGGGATCCCCCTCTACTGTGCTTTGGACTGGGTGGAGGAGCCCCGTTGGCCCGGTCAAACCCGCGCCGCCAATGGGATGGTGAACTTGGCACGCCGCTATCCAGAAGCCCTGTTTGTCGTTGGCAATGCCCCCACCGCGTTGCTGGCTTTGGTGGAGGAGATTCGGGCACAGCGGGTCAAGCCGGCTTTGGTGATCGGAGTGCCGGTGGGATTTGTGGCGGTGGAAGAGGCCAAGCAGGCGTTGGCGCAAACGGATGTTCCCCAGATTCGGGTGGAGGGCCGCAAAGGCGGATCCCCAGTTGCTGCTGCCATTGTCAATGCCCTTCTCTTGGCAGCTCAACGGGATCCCATCCCCAACTGACTAGAATTGAAGGGATATCTTCAGACCTTTCCCATGACCCCAGAACAAGAGGAGTGGCTGATTCGCAACCTTCAGCAACAACAAGAACAAATCCAAGAAATGCGAGCCGAGCAGCAGCGGTCGGCTGAGCGCTTTGAGGCTCAGATGGTTGAGATGCGGCAGGCCTTTGCAGCCCAAATCTCCGAGATCCGGGCTGAACAGCAACGATCTGCCGAGCGCTTTGAGGCCCAGATGGCCGAAATGCGGGCCGAGCAGCAGCGGTCGGCTGAGCGCTTTGAGGCTCAGATGGTTGAGATGCGGCAGGCCTTTGCAGCCCAAATCTCCGAGATCCGGGCTGAACAGCAACGATCTGCCGAGCGCTTTGAGGCCCAGATGGCCGAAATGCGGGCTGAACAGCAACGATCTGCCGAGCGCTTTGAGGCTCAGATGGCCGAAATGCGGGCCGAGCGGCAGGCTATGGAAGCCCAACTCCAGACCGAAATCCAGGAGATCAGGGCGTTGATCCAACAGAACCAGGAGCGGATTCGACAGAACGAAGAGCGGGGAGACGAGCTGGAGGTGGCCATACAGGAGTGCCGCCGAGATATGCAGGCTGGGTTTGCCGAACTGAGGGAAGCGCAAGCCATGATGATGGAGCAATTTCGGGAGCGCGATGGCCGCCTGATCGAGGCTCAACTCAGCTTTATTCGGGAGATGCGGGAAATGCAACGGGAAGTGGCGGAGCTGCGACTGGATTTTCTCAATCACATGCGCCAATACCACCCACCTGTCGAACGTTAAATGGCTACGGCAGCACCTGGGCGGTCACCTCAGCTTGCGGTCGTAGGGGTAGCGGGGGATGGCTCTGTGGCTTCCTGGGGGATCCCCCCCCTTTCCCAAGCCAGGGTTTTGGCAGGAGCCCCTCATCTGCTCCGGCACTTTACCGATCATCCGGCCCGCAAGATCCCGCTCACTGGGCCGGTGGAAAGTTGGATCCCGCTTTTGCAGCAGGAGATGGCTCAGGGATCCCTAGTTTTGTTGGCCAGCGGGGATCCGTTTTTCTTCGGGATCGGGCGGCTGTTGACGGAGTATTTCCCAGCGGAGCGGTTGGCCTTCTATCCGCAGGTGAGCTCGGTGCAGCTGGCCCTGAACCGCCTGCAGATCCCCTGGCAGGAGGCGACCATCCTCAGCCTGCACGGGCGGGGAGTGGAGCGGTTGGAAGCCGTTCTCAAGCAGGGATCCCCTGTGATCGTGGTGCTCACCGATCTGGAGCACACGCCGACGGTCTTGGCCCGCTTCATCTCCGACCTGCGGCTGCCGGTGCGCTACCAAGCCTGGGTATGTAGCCAACTGGGATCCCCTCAAGAACAGGTCGTGCCCCTCCAAGAAGGGGAAGACGCCGTTTTCCCCAGCCCCAACGTTGTGGTGCTGCGACGAGTAGAGCCGGAGCCAGATCCCCATCGCTGGCCTTTGGTCGGGATCCCGGACGACCAGTTCTACACCTTTCCCGACCAGCCCGGCTTGATCACCAAGCAGCCCATCCGCCTGCTCACCTTAGGATCCCTGCAGCTCCCCCAAGAGGGCGTGGTGTGGGATATCGGTGCCGGCACCGGCTCGGTGGCCATCGAAATAGCCCGCCTCTCTTCTCGGCTCCAGGTCTATGCTGTCGAGCGCAACGCCATGGGCATCTGTCTGATTCGGCGCAACCGGCAACGCTTTGGCCCAGAGAACCTGCAGGTGATCCCGGGGGCAGCCCCCCAAGTGTTGGCCGACCTGCCAGATCCGGATCGGGTGGTGCTGGGCGGCGGCGGCAAAGGGATCCGCGACCTGCTGCCGGTGGTGGAAGCCCGCCTGCGGCCTGGAGGGATCTTAGTGGCCAACTTCGCTACCCTAGAAACCTGCAGTGAAGCCCTGCAATGGCTGCGTTCTCGGGGCTGGCAAGTTCGAGTAGATCACGTTCAGATCTCCCGCTCTGCCGTCCTGGCCGAGGGCACCCGCTTTGCCCCCCTGAACCCGGTTTACCTGCTGCAAGGGATCCCTTCAAATTGGAAAGCCCAGTAAGCCCCCCGTTGCTCTGCTTTCCCTTCTCCCTGTGGGGGAGGGAAAGTTATCCCTCGTCCTCCTCATCGGCGGTGAACCCCGGTCGGTACAGGTAGGGAGAGGAGGGACGGTTGGTCTTCTTAATTTGGTCTTTGATGGATTCCAGGTCGATGTAGCGATCCGCCAAGTTGATCAGTTGATCGCTGGTCATGGAACGCAGGCTAACCACCTCCACTCGCGCCCCTTGGTAGCTGACGGCATTGACCGCGTAGGCCAAGTCCCCATCACCGCTCACCAGCACAGCCGTCTCATACCAGCGCACCAGCGACAGCATATCCACGGCAATTTCCACATCCAGGTTGGCTCTCTTGGATCCATCGGGCAACTGGGTTAGCTCTTTGGTAACCACGCGGTAGCCATTGCGGCGCATCCAGAGCAAAAACCCCTGCTGCTTTTCGTTATTGCGATCGACGCCGGTGTAGAAAAAAGAGCGCAAAAGGGGCGACCGACCACTCAGAGTCTTCAGCAGACGGGTGTAGTCGATCTCAATGCCCAGTTGCAGAGCGGCATAGAACAGATTGGATCCGTCGATGAATATGGCCACACGCCCACGGTTGTCCTGCAAGGGATCCGCAGGCTGAAAGCCGGGATCAGGATCAAGACGCAGCATTCGGGTTTTCTTCTCCAAGTTTTGACAAAAGGGCAGAAAAAAGAGGTGTTAAATGGGTTTAATCGCCAATACAGCTCTTTCCGGCAGCACTGACTACAGCTAATGCAGACGCCTCTCTTGTGCGATAGGGATCTTACTGCTTCCCAGAGTGATCTGCAGAATTCCCATGAAGTCGGAAAAAGCCGTAAAAGGCTGCCCCAAGCCTTGGGACACATGATTCACCCTAGCGCAGGAGAGACGATCCCCGGAGAAGATTTCCAAAATCCTAAAGAAAAAATACCTACGATAAGGAGAGGCTTTGGGGATGGAGTGCGGGGATGGGCCGGTACCTTACCGCTTTTCGAGCCCCTTGCACAGAGGGGTGCTGCGCAGCCGCTACAAGCGGTTTTTGGCCGATGTGGAGCTGGAAAACGGGCAACAGATCATCGCCCATTGCCCCAACACAGGGCCGATGAGTGGGGTCTGTCAGGTGGGGGCACCTGTGTACCTCTCCCATCACCCAGAGCCGAAACGGAAACTGGCCTACACCTGGGAGATGATCCAGGTGGATGGAGTATGGGTGGGGATCAACACCAGCTTGCCCAATCGCCTGGTGGACTGGGGGCTGGAGCGAGGGTGGTTTCCTCAATTGGCAGGGTTTTCTCGCCGGCAACGGGAGGTGACCTGCGGCAGGAGCAAAATCGACTTTCTGCTGACAGGAGACGCTGGCTCGGCCTATCTGGAGGTGAAGAACACCACCTGGGCTGTGGGATCCCGTGCGCTGTTTCCCGATACGGTGACCACCCGCGGCCAAAAACACCTGGAAGATCTGATCCAGATCCGCCAACAGGGTCAGCGGGCTCTGCTGATGTACTGGATCAATCGCGCCGATTGCACCGAGTTTGCCCCCGGCGAAGAACGGGATCCCCGCTATGCCCGTCTGTTTCGTGAGGCCCTGCAGGTCGGGGTAGAGATGTTGCCCTATCGGGTCGAGGTTTCGCCGGCAGGGATCCGCCCCTTGGGTTTGGCCAAAATCGTTGTCTAGGCACCCCAAAAGAAGGGTCAGGCTCTCTGGAAACGGCTGGGGATCGCCTATAATTCTGTTTTCTCCAGATTCTTCCATTTTCCAGGCATTTGAGGACCATGAGCGAACCTTCCTCCCGTCCTCATCACATTGTTCTCACCTCCCATCCCTCCCCTCATGGGACGCAAGCCCAGCCGATTCGCTGGGGATCCTTGGATCCACTGCAGCGGGGGCCGGTGGTGGGTAGCCTGACCAATCTTGCCCATCGCAATGTCATCGGCACCCATGCGGGAGCCTACGCTGTCTATCGGGCATTGGCTGTGGCCAGTGGCTCTTTGCAGGCGGATCACCGCGCCGATTTAACCAATACTGCCCCGGTGGTGTCGATTGGCCCTCACCCAAGCTGGGGAGATCCAGACCGGATTGTGTCTTTGGATCCCTGGGGAGCGGTTGTGGGAGAAGTCTTTGCCCCCCTCTATGCCCAGGGCTACGACATTCGTCCCACCATTGCCATTACCCAGGCCCACATCCACATGCCCGAACTGCAGGAGGCGGTCAACAAAGGGCGGTTGCGGGTGGATGGCCGGATCCTCAAAGACAATGGCAGCCTGGTGGTCACCAAAGCCGCAATCGAGCCGGTCTGGTACCTGCCGGGGATCGCCAAACGATTGCAGGTGAGCGAAAGCCTGCTGCGCCGCACCCTCTTCGAGCAAACGGGAGGCATGTTTCCAGAATTGGTGACCCGTCCAGACCTATCGGTGTTTTTGCCGCCCATCGGTGGCCAGACGGTGTACATCATCGGGCAGGTGGCTGCCATCACCGACCCGGCCTTGCCCCTGGCGGTGCGGGTTCACGACGAATGCAATGGTTCCGATGTGTTTGGCTCGGATATTTGCACCTGCCGCCCCTACCTGGTGCATGGCATTGAGGAATGCGTTAAGACGGCCCAGGCCGGTGGAGCTGGGGTGATTGTGTACCTGCGCAAAGAAGGCCGCGCCTTGGGGGAGGTGACCAAATTTTTGGTCTACAACGCCCGCAAGCGCCAGGAAGGAGGGGATCGGGCCGATGCCTACTTCGCCCGTACCGAGTGTGTGGCAGGGGTGCAAGACATCCGGTTTCAGGAGTTGATGCCGGATGTGCTCCATTGGCTGGGCATAACCCGAATCGATCGCCTGATTTCCATGAGCGACCTCAAGTATCGAGCCATCACCAACTCCGGCATTGAGGTTCTGCAGCGGGTGCCCATCCCAGAAGAGCTGATCCCGGCGGATGCCCGTGTGGAGATCGAGGCCAAAAAAGCTGCCGGCTACTACACCGAGGGGGAGGTGCTGGATGCGGAGCGGCTGGCCCAAATCCGAGGAAGAGCCTTGGTGGAGTGAGCGGGATCCCTCATGCAAGTGGCCACCTGGAATGTCAACTCCATTCGCACCCGGCTGCCTCAGGTTTTGGCTTGGCTGGACAGCCAGGGATCCCTGGATGTGCTCTGCCTGCAGGAGACCAAGGTGGTAGATGAGGACTTTCCCCGGGCGGCCTTTCAGGAGCGGGGCTTTCATGTGGAGGTCTACGGGCAAAAGTCCTACAACGGTGTGGCTCTGATCAGCCGGGATCCCCCGGAAAAAGTAGAACGGGGGTTTGGTGCGCTGCTGCCTTCGGCGGCAGATTTGGACGAGCAAAAGCGGCTGATGAGCGCCATCTACCGCGGGATCCGTATCCTCAACCTTTATGTGCCCAACGGTGCTGAGGTGGGATCGGAAAAATATGCCTACAAATTGCGTTGGCTGGCCACACTGAAGGATTACCTCGCCGTTGCCCTGAGCCAAGGGGATCCCATCCTGCTCTGCGGGGACTTTAACATTGCCCTGGAAGATCGGGATATTTATGATCCCCAAAAAGCGGGAGAAATCATGGCTTCCGAACCGGAGCGACAAGCCCTGCGGGAGATCCTGGCTTTAGGGTTTGAAGATGCGTTTCGCAGGTTCACCCCAGATCCCGGCCATTTTAGCTGGTGGGACTATCGCTCGGGGGGGTTTCAAAGGAATCGCGGCTGGCGCATTGATCATCATTATCTGTCTCGTGAGCTACAGGAGAAAGCCACCGCTTGCTGGATCGATGTTGAGCCACGGCGGGCCGAAAAACCCAGCGATCATGCCCCTGTCATTGTTGCCCTGGATATTTAAGCGCCTTGTTATAGTCATTTCAAGCTAGGTTGAGACACTCCCCAAACGCTCCCTGCCACTGCCTTCACCCCTTCTCTCAGAGGAAGAGGGGAGCCAGGCGGAAATGTTTCATTCCTGTTTAAATGACCATAACAGCTCATACCAACCAGCCATCCAATTAAAATGGAGCGGCCTCTTCGAGAATTTTCAGCAGGTGTTGCCGCTGTTCTGAGCTGAGGACCTGTCGCATTTCCAGAACTGCCTCAAAACGTTTGGCATTTACTTCTTGGCTTAGCTGTTGTACCCGCTGAAATTGAGCTGCCACTTCTGACTCAGGGGCATCGCCGACCAGCAACTCCCGCAATCGACCGCGGGCTGCCCTCAACTCCAAAATGCGCTCCAACAACTCTTCCTGTTTGCGGTGGCGGATCTGCTGCAATTGCCGCAACTGCTCGTCGGAGAGGTTCAGCTCCCGCAAATTGCGAGCAAAGGGGCGGCGCAAATCCATCATTCGCAGGGGGCGGGGTTGGCCCATCACCGGTTCACCCAGGGATCCCAGGTAGAGTGGCAAAATGGGGATCCAAATCCAAGCATTTCTCATGGTTCTTTGCAGGCTTTTTCTAAGAATCTGACCAAGAATCTGACCAAGGTCTCAGAAGTCTCAGCGGTGTAATGGTCAATGAAGGGGGATATTCGTGAGGCTGATGGATTTAGGATCCCTCTGGATCGCGTTCTATCCACCAAGTTTCGGTTTCTGTTCCCTCTGGGCTCAGCAAGCTTCCCCAAGTGCTCACCAAAAAACTTTCTAGGGCTTCGGTCTCCTGGGCCACCACCTGTACCTGCCAGCGCTGATAGCCAATCCAGCCCAGCAAAGCGCCCGCCAAAAGGGAAATGCCAACCCAACGCCAAGGGTGCTTGAGCCGGCCATGAAGTGGATGAGTCGCCACAACTTGAAGGATCTGCTCCTCCAGCCCAGAGGCCGCAGGGGGAGGGAGGGGGCGATATTGACGCAAAAAGTGGCGCAGCCGCTCGTCTGCTAGGGGGTTGGGGTGCTCACTCATGGGGTAATGCCCTCCTGAAGTAGGTGTTGACGGATGGTGGTACGGGCGTGAAACAGCCGGGACTTCACCGTTCCCACCGGGATCCCTAAAATCTCGGCGATTTCTTTCTGGGGCAGATCTTCTAGGTCGTGCAGAATCAGAACCATTCTGTGTTCAGGGCTAAGCTGAGCCATGCTTTGCTGTAGAGCCTGTTGGTAGTGCAAGTGCATCAGGTCGGGGCCAGGGTGAGCGATATCCGATCCGAGGGCCAGGTTTTGGGTTTGGGAGTGTTGCCGGGCGCAGCGCCGTCGCTGATCTGAGGCCACATTCCAGCAGATGCGATACAGCCAAGTGGAAAACTGGGCCGAGCCGCGAAACCGAGGCAACCCTTTCCAGGCACGAATAAACACTTCCTGTACCAGGTCATCCAAAAGATCGGCTCCACACAAGGGATAGAGGATATTCCGTACCGACTGCTGGTATTTGCGGTAGAGTTGGCGAAAGCTCTGGCTGTCGCCGTTGAGGCAGCGCTGGATCAGCTCCCAATCGGATGTATCCTTTGCCGCCTGCACGAGAGGACGCTCCCTTGTTCTCAACCTTGCTTTGTCTGACTCCCAATGCCCCCAAAAGGTTCAAAGGATCCCTGTCTACGATGGCCCTCCACTTTCCGCCAAGCAAGATATGGTCGTTTAGGCTAGAGTGAGACACCTGGGCTATACGAGAAAAGCCTTATGGCCCCATGCATTATTGCTCCGCAGCGCTGACGCGACGACGCGACCAATGTTTTAGGTGTGGGTGCAGTGTCCTAGTTTGAGTCGAAATGACCATACCGGCATCTTCTGATTGCCGTTTTCCCTCAAAGGATACCCGCCGGCAGGTGTAGACAAGCCAATTCCTCTTGCCTGTTCGCACTTTCTCAATCCCAATTCTGTTGAATTCTATTGGCTCGTCGACCTACAATTCCAATAACACCAAAAAGAGGGAATGAAAAGCTGATCTTCATGCCTGCCTGGCCATGGCCAAAACAACTCAGATAACCGATAAACCCGATCTGTTTGGATTCCTCTATCATCACCCGACGCTCATCCTTGCCATTCTGTTGGGGCCACCTCTCATTTGGTTACTGGTCTTTTACTTGGGGCCGCTGCTGGCGCTGCTGCTGCAAAGTTTTTATCATCTGGATCCCTTTACCGGCCTGATCCTGAGAAAGTTGACTTTGGCCACCTATCGGGAGCTGCTCACTCCTGCCAGCGTGGATATCTTTGTCCGCAGCTTGACTATGGCTTTGGCAGTGACCCTAGCTGCAATTGTGTTGGCTTTTCCTCTGGCTTATACCATGGTCAGACTGGCCTCTCCTCGCTGGAAGGACTTTTTGTACTTGTTGGTGCTTCTACCGCTTTGGTCTAGTTATTTGATTCGGGTTTATGCCTGGAAGTTGATCCTGGCCAAAGAAGGGATCCTTACCTATCTACTCACCCATGTGGGCCTACAGGGCTGGGTGGAAAAGATTTTGCAGTTGCCCGGGATCGGTGGGCCATCGCTGGCTGTATCCAACTTGGGTATTTTCTTGGTGTTTCTCTATGTTTGGCTGCCCTATATGATTCTGCCGATCCAGGCGGCTTTGGAGCGAGTGCCTGATAGCTTAATTGAGGCTTCTGCAGATTTGGGAGCTCAGGGTTGGCAAACGTTCCGCCATGTTACTCTTCCCCTCGCCTTGCCAGGGATCCTGGCCGGGTCGGTCTTCACCTTTTCCTTAACGCTAGGAGATTTTGTGGTGCCTTATTCTCTGGGCAATTCCAGCTATTTCATCGGGCAGGCAGTTCTCGCCTTTCAGGGCACCTCTGGCAACATTCCCTTGGCGGCAGCCTTCACGGTTGTGCCGATGGGGATCATGACCGTCTATCTGCTAGTGGCCAAGCGGCTGGGGGCTTTTGAATCGGTGAGCTGACCCGATCAAGGATTTTTCCAACACATGAGGAGCCAACTGAGCTAGACTGGTAACTGTTAACGAATGTATCGGGCTGTCCCTATGGTGCTCTTTGGCTTTGGCAAACTTGGCAAGAAACTGTCCCTGCCCAAACCGGAAGAAGCCTTGCCGGGCCGGGCCGAGCCGATGGTGATCGTGAATCGGCATTTTGTCAATGGCCATCCGCTGCAGCCGCCTTTTCCCGAGGGCATGGAGCTGGCCATGTTCGGCATGGGCTGCTTCTGGGGGGCAGAGCGCAAGTTTTGGCAGGTGCCAGGGGTGTTCAGCACAGCGGTGGGCTACGCTGGCGGGTTTACCCCCAACCCCACCTATGAAGAGGTCTGTACTGGCCTGACCGGCCACAACGAGGTGGTGCGGGTGGTTTACGACCCAGCTCAGGTCAGCTATGCCCAACTGCTGAAGGTGTTTTGGGAAAATCACGACCCTACCCAGGGGATGCGCCAAGGCAATGATGTGGGCACCCAATACCGCTCCGGCATCTATGTGTATTCTCCGGCGCAGCGGGAGCTGGCGGAAAAAACCCGCGATCTCTATCAGCAGGCCCTAACTGCCCAAGGCTACGGCCAGATCACCACCGAAATCCTGGATGCGCCTGAGTTTTACTACGCCGAAGACTACCACCAGCAATATCTGGCCAAGAATCCGCGCGGCTACTGCGGCCTGGGGGGCACTAAGGTTTGTCTGCCAGAGATCCTCACCGAGCCCGTCTGATCCACACCCTGACGGATCAAAAGATCCGGCGGGAATGGGATCCCCGCTCAAGGAACTCCCTAGCCACTAGGGTTACCACCGCCAGCAAGGAGAGCACCACCGCCGCCGCATAGGCTGAGCCGGTGGCATAACTGCGGTAGGCATCTTCCACGAACAGGGGCAAGGTCTGGGTGCGGCCAATGATGTTGCCGGAAACCACAGCCACAGCGCCGAACTCCCCCATGGCGCGGGCATTGGTCAAGATGACGCCGTACAGAAGGCCCCAGCGGATGTTGGGCAGGGTGATTCTCCAGAAGATCTGCCAGGGGGTCGCCCCCAGCGTTTTGGCGGCTTCTTCCTGGTCGGTGCCTGCCTCCTCCAACACCGGCAACACTTCCCGCGCCACAAAAGGAAGGGTGATGAAAGCCGTTGCCAACACAATGCCCGGAAATGCAAAGATAACCCTCCAGGATCCCAGCCAACCCTGACGCCCGAAGATGAGCACCAGCATTAGGCCAGCCACCACCGGGGAAATGGAAAAGGGCAGATCGATCAGGCTCAGCAGCAGCGCCCGCCCCGGAAAACGCCGATGAGCAATGGCCAAGGCAGCACAGAGGCCGAAAAAGGTATTGAGGGGCACAACGACCAGGGCGGTTAGCACCGTCAATCGCAGGGCACTGAGCAACTCCCGCTCTGTCAGGCGATGGAGAAAGGCTGGGATCCCTTCTCGAAACGCCTGATAGAAGATGTTCACCACCGGGATCCCGAGCAGCAGCGCGATGTAAAGCCCGACGATCCCGATCAACAGGCCCGACAGCCATGTTGAGGGCTTCGGTTTGACACCTGCTACCTCGTCAGGTTTCATGGCGACTTCCCCAGGCTTGCAGAAGGTTAATTACCACCAGCGACAGGAAAGAGATCCCCAACATCACCGTTCCGATCACGGTTGCCCCAGCATAGTCGTGTTGTTCCAGCCGCTGAATCACCAGCACCGCCGCAATCAAGTCCCGAAAGGGAATGCTGGAAGCGATGATCACCACAGAGCCGTATTCCCCCACGGCGCGGGAAAACCCTAGGGCTACCCCGGTGAGCACCGCCGGCAGGATCTGGGGCAGCACCACGCGCCGGAAGGTCTGAAAGCGGGAAGCCCCCAAACTCCAGGCTGCCTCTTCCACATCTTTCTCCAGCTCCTGCAACACCGGCTGCACCGTCCGCACCACAAAGGGAAAAGAAATAAACAGCATCGCCACCCCCACCCCCAAGCGGGTAAAGGAGATGCGGATCCCCAAGGGGGCCAAAAGGGATCCAATCCAGCCGTTGCTGCTGTAAACCGTTGCCAGGGTGAGGCCGGCCACGGCGGTGGGCAAAGCAAACGGCAGATCGATCAACCCCTCGAGAAGCTTTTTGCCGGGGAAGGCGTAGCGCACCAGCACCCAGGCAGTCAGGGTGCCCATCACGCCGTTGATCAGAGCCGCCAGCAACGCGGTTACAAAAGTAACTTCATAGGCGGAGAGGGCCACGGGAGCCGTCGCGATCCGCCAAAACTCCGCCCAGCCCACGCTGCTGGACTTGGCAATCAAGGCAGCCAGCGGCAGAATCAACATCAAGAAGAGATAGCCCAGGGTCAGCCGCCACGGCCAAGACAGTTGAGACAAAGCTTGCAGCAACGTTTCTCAAGCTCCCACCGGCATTGCGGTCATCTCGGTTTTTTTGACGGGAAAGGCTTTCACCACCTTGGGGCGCACATAGACCTGCTGCCCCACCTGCAGGGGTTGGTTGGCATATTGCTCGCGGCTGAGATGGGCCCACAGGGATCCGCCGTCGCTCAGAACCAGCTCTGCCTGAATCTCCCGCCCCAGGTGAATGATCTCTTTCACCCAAGCAGAGACGCCGCTGCTACTGGGGTTAACTTCAATCTGCACATCGTGGGGGCGCAAAAAAAGCTGATGCGGGCCGGTCTGCACCTCGGGAAGCTGGCAAGAGAGTTGGGAGCGGGGAGAAAGCTCGTTGACCGGGCCGACAAAGCTCATCACAAAGGGTGTAGCTGGATGGTCATAGATTTCTGCCGGGGATCCCACCTGTTCGATCCGCCCCTGGTTCATCACCACGATCTGATCCGCCACCTCCATGGCTTCCTCTTGATCATGGGTTACAAATACCGTTGTCACATGCACCTCATCGTGCAGGCGCCGCAACCACTTGCGCAGCTCTTTGCGGACTTTGGCATCCAGGGCCCCAAAGGGCTCATCCAACAGCAACACCTGCGGCTCCACCGCCAAAGCGCGGGCTAGGGCCACCCGCTGCCGCTGCCCCCCCGAGAGTTGAGAGGGGTAGCGATCCCCGAACCCCGATAGCTGCACCAGCTCCAGCAGCTCATCCACCCGTGCCCGAATCTCGGCCCGTGAAGCCTTGCGGATCTCCAAGCCAAAGGCGATGTTCTGCCGCACCGTCATGTGCTTGAACAGGGCGTAGTGCTGAAAAACAAAACCAATGTTGCGCTCCTGGACGCTGGCATGGGTAGCATCCCGCCCGGTGAGGAAAATCCGCCCCGTATCCGGCTTTTCTAGGCCGGCAATCAGGCGCAGCAGGGTGGATTTGCCAGAACCCGATGGCCCCAAGAGGGCAACCAGGGATCCCGTGGGAATGGTGAGATCGGTGGGGTGAAGGGCCTGAAACTGCCCAAAACGCTTCGATACCCCTTCGATGGTGATACCCATAGGTTCTGCCTAGCTAGTGGTTTGCCTGAGAAGTTGCTGGATGGTTGCCGGCTGAGTCTTCTTGAGAGGGTGAGGGCAGTTAAACTCGCGGCTAATCTACGGTAAACCTGTCAACAAACCGTTGATATAGCTCCCAAGATAACTTGAATGGGGATCCAAAACAAGGGAGACTCCCTACAACTGAGCTTGGATGCGGTCAAACAAGGCCCCATCGGCAAAAAAGCGGCTTTGGACAACCTCCCAGCCTCCCAGGTCGGCGACGGTAACCAGCTTCTCAACAGGAGGGTACCGCCAGGCAAACTCTTGGGCCACCGTCGGCTCCACCGGGCGAAAGCCCACCTCGGCAAAAGCCCGCTGCGCTTCTGGGGTGAATAGGTAGTCCACAAAGGCTTCGGCCACGGCACGGGTACCTTTGCGATCCACATTGGCATCCACCACGGCTACGGGGTTGTCGATGGAAATGTTGGGGTCGGGCACCACATAGGACAGGGATTGGCCGCGCAAGCCCGCCAGGATCACCTCATGTTCGTAGGTAATCAGGGCATCCCCTTGCCCTTTCTGGAAAAAAACATCGGTGGCCTCTCGTGAGTCCCGCGGCAAAATGCGGACATTCTTGTAGACCTGGGTGGTGAAGGCCAGGGCCTGAGG
The DNA here is from genome assembly GCF_047461635.1 of Synechococcus sp. W55.2. Lineage (NCBI taxonomy): Bacteria > Bacillati > Cyanobacteriota > Cyanophyceae > Synechococcales > Synechococcaceae > Synechococcus > Synechococcus sp. W55.2. The sequence continues at coordinate 33,850 of NZ_JANSHM010000004.1, forward strand.
TTCAGGGACAGCGCTCCAGAGGGCTAAAAAGTTCCAGCGAGCCCCCCCTGAGGTTTTGGGGTTGGCGGTAACCACCTGCAAGCCTGGCCGAGCCAGATCCGGCCAAGAGCGGATCCCCTGGGGGTTGCCTTCCCGCGTCACAATCACCGCCACCGAGCGGGTGACGATCCCTTGGTTGGGGGTGCGGGCTTCCCACCCCGGCTGAATGAGACCGGCAGCCACGATGCGCTCCACATCCAAAGCCAGGGCCAAGGCCACCACATCGGCATCCAGCCCGTCAATAACTGCCCGCGATTGCGTTGCCGAGCCGCCGTAGCTGCTTTCTACGCGCACCTGTTGCCCCGTTTTCGCCAGCCAGTGGGCCTCAAAGGCAGGAACGATTTTCCGGTAAGCGTCTCGAGTTACCGCAAAGGAGGCCAGGAGAATCGCTACTTCCTCTCTGGATCCCCCTGAGCCCATACCGCTGACACAACCACTGAGGCCAAGAAGAAGGCCAAAAATTAGGGATCCCATCCCCAGCCACCGCCCCATGCTCACCGGCAGCCTGCGGATCCCGGCCCCAACTCTCCCAGACCAGACCACCTCGATTGCTGAGGGGATCCCCCATTTGTTCGCAGGTGTCCCTTCAGTGTTCATAGCAATCCCCAAAAACTTCTCTTCCTCCTCAGAGGGAGTCCGCCCTCACCCCCAACCCCGCTCCCAAAAGGGGAGGGGACCAGCGCCAGGACTCTTCCCGTCTTATTCTACGGTAAGCCAGTCGGTAAACCGTTTTTAGTTCTCTGGGGATCTCTAGGGGGAGCAGGTGGCGAGGATTGGCGGATCGGAGATTAAAGCCAGAGCAGCCTTGAGGATCCCGGGATCCTCTGGAGAAGGGCGCAACTGAAACCCCAGCCGCTGACACAGGCGGCGCATGGCCTCGTTTTCGCCAAGAACCTCGCCGGTGAGGTGCTGGATCCCTTCGCAGCGGGCCACCTGAATGAGGCGGGTCAACAGCTCTGTGCCAATCCCTTGCCGTTGGTAGGGATCCGCCACCAGCATGGCAAACTCTGCTTCTTGGGGAAAGCCATGTTTTCTGGAGAGGCGGCTGATGCCGAGGATTAAGGACTTCGTCCCGCTGACGCGATTGGCCTCTGGCTCCTGTTTTTCTGCTACTAAGGCAATCTCGCGGTCGTAATCGTTAAAGCAAATGCGGGTAAGGCGCTCGTGGGCGATGCGGGCGCTGTATTTGATCGGGTGGAAGTAGCGCAGATAGACGCTGTAATCAGAGACGTGGCGGTGAAAATCGATCACCAGAGGCTCATCTTCGGGGCGGATGGGGCGGATGGTGATGCCGTCCCGGAAGGGCCAGATGTACTGGGTGGGGTAGGGGCGGATGGCCAAAGGCACCTGGGGATCCTGCTCGGTTCGCAAAATGACGCGGGCATCCAAAGCCAGCAGGCCCTCGCTGGAAGCCAGCAGCGGATTGATGTCGATCTCTTTAATCTCCCGCTGCTCGGCCACCAGTTGGCTAAAGCGCACCAAGAGCTGTTCCAGGGCCTCCAGATCGACAGCTGGGCGTCCGCGTACCCCCCTGAGGGCCTTGTAGATGAGGGTGTTTTCCATCAGGCGCCGCGCCAAGGTGGTGTTGAGGGGGGGAAGGCCAATGGAGCGATCCTGAAACACCTCCACCAGTTGTCCGCCACTGCCAAACAGCAACACCGGCCCAAACTGGGGATCCTGGCTGCTCCCCAGGATCAGCTCATAGCCATCCGTGTCCACCATCGGCTGCACCGTGACCCCCTGGAAGTGCTCCGGCCCCGCTTTCTCGCTGACGTTGCGGAGGATTTGCCCGAAGGCCCGGCGCACCGCCTCAGCATCGGGCAGGTTGAGCTGCACGCCGCCCACATCGGTTTTGTGGGTGAGGGTGTGGGAGTAGAGCTTCACCACCACTGGGTAACCCATGGCCTCGGCAGCTTCCACTGCTGCTTCGGGGCTCTCGGCCACCCGCGTCGGCACCACGGGGATCCCGTAGGCGGCCAGGATTTCCTTAGATTCGACCTCCGTGAGAAGCGTGCGGCCTTCCCGCCTCGCCTGGGCAAGGGTTTGCTGCACTTTTTCCTGCTCCACTGGCCTGGTGGGAGCCAGGGTGGGGGTTTCGTAGAGGGCCTTGAGGTTGTCACTAAAGCGCCACAGATGGCTAAACACCCGCGCCGCTTGATCCGGGTAGCGGTAGGTGGGGATCCCGGCTTGGTTGAGGATGTGCTCGCCCGCATCCACGCCAGCTCCCCCCATCCAACTGGCCAGGATAGGCTGCCGGGATCCACTGCGCCGCCAGGTCTCCACCACTTTCTCGGCAGTGGCCGTGGGATCCGTCATGGCTTGGGGGGTGAGGATGACCAGGCAACCCTGGCTGCCGGGATCCCGCAACACCACTTCCAAAACTTGGGCAAAGCGCTCCGGATCTGCGTCCCCCAAAATATCAATGGGATTGCCGTGGCTCCAGTGGGGGGGCAAGAGCTGGTTAAGCTGCTCCAGGGTTTGGGGGGAGAGCTGGGCCAGGGATCCCCCGGCGCGGATGAGGGCATCGGTGGCCAGCACCCCTGGCCCGCCGGCATTGGTGAGGATGGTGAGGTGGGGCCCCTGGGGGCGGGGCTGTTTGGCCAGCACCTCCGCCAGGTCGAAGAGATCTTCAATGTGATCCACCCGCAGCACGCCGCAACGGCGGAAGGCCGCATCCAACACTGCGTCGCTGCCGGTGAGGGAGCCCGTGTGGGAAGCGGCTGCTTGGGCTGCCGCCTGGGTGCGCCCCGCCTTGATGACAATGATGGGCTTGCTCAGGGCCACCTCTCGGGCCGCGGACAGAAAAGAGCGGGCATCCCCGATGGATTCCATGTACAAGACAATGCTGTGGGTATGGGGATCCTCGCCCAAGTAGTCGATTAAGTCTCCCCAGCCCACATCCAGCATCGATCCCAGAGAGATAAAGGCGCTGAAGCCCACATTTTCCTGCAGGCTCCAGTCCAGGATCGAGGTGCACAGGGCCCCACTTTGGCTGATGAAGCCCACATTGCCGGGCCGGGCCATCTGGGCAGCAAAGGTGGCGTTTAAGCCCGTGTGGGGGTTTTGGATCCCCAGGCAGTTGGGGCCAATCAAGCGCAGCTTCCCAAGGACTCCGTCCCGCTGACGCGATTGGATAGTCTGCTGAATTTGCTTCTCCAGCTCCCAGCCAGCAGGGCCCGTTTCCTTGAAGCCTGCTGAAAGAACAATGGCGCCCTTGACCCCGGCTTCTACGCACTCCTGCACCACCTTGGGCACCCCCGCTGCCGGAATGGCGATAATGGCCAGATCCACCGGCTCCGGCAGAGCGGACAGCCGCTCGTAGGCCCGGATCCCCAACACCTGGTGCCGCTTGGGATTGACCGGGTAAACCGTGCCGCCAAAGGGGTGGCTAATGAGGTTCCACAACACCGTCCGCCCCACGCTGCCCTCCCGCTCCGTGGCCCCCACCACCGCCACCGAACGGGGCAGAAAAATGGGATTCAGGGGATGGGATCGGGCCCTCCAGATATCCACACTGGGATCCAGTCGTTGCCACATACCCTACTCCTTAGGCCAACACTGGTTCCGGCTGGTGGTAGAGGGCAGAATCCACCCGGCAGCCCCGATAGGCCAAAACGTACAGCTCCTTCATGTCTTGAATGAGGGGATAGCGGGGGTTGGCGCCGGTGCATTGGTCGTCAAAGGCTTGCTCCGCCATCGCCTCCAGACGGTCGTAAAACTCCCGCTCTTTCTCCCCCAGGGCCTCGCGAATGGTGGCTGGGATCCCCAGTTTCCGCTTGAGTTCTTCGATGGCCTCAATCAGGCGCATGACCTTTTCATCGTCATCCGCCCCGCCCAACTGCAGGTAATCGGCAATTTCAGCGTAGCGGTGCTTGGCGTTGGGATAGCGGTATTGGGGAAAGATGGCCTGCTTAAAGGGGGCGTCGGTGGCGTTGTAGCGGATGACGTGGGTAATCATCAGGGCGTTGGCCAGTCCGTGGGGCAGATGGAAGGTGGATCCCAGCTTGTGGGCCAGGGAGTGGCACACCCCCAAAAAGGCGTTGGCAAAGGCCATGCCGGCAATGGTGGCGGCGTAGTGAACTTTTTCTCGGGCTTCTGGATCTGCAGCACCTTTTTCATAGGCCCGCGGCAAGTAGGTCATGAGCAGCTTGATGGCTTGTAATGCCAGCCCATCGGTAAAATCGCTGGCCATCACCGACACATAGGCTTCCAGAGCGTGGGTGAGGGCATCGATACCCCCGTAAGCCGTCAGCTTCTTGGGCATCTTGAGGGTGAGATCCGGATCCACAATGGCCATGGTGGGGGTGAGGGCGTAGTCCGCCAGGGGGTATTTGATCCCCACCCGGTCATCGGTCACTACGGCAAAGGGCGTCACCTCGGATCCCGTGCCGGAAGTGGTGGGGATGCAGATGAGCTGAGCTTTTTGCCCCAGTGGCGGCAGCTCGTAAACCCGCTTGCGGATGTCCATAAAGCGCATCGCCAAGCCATCAAACTCCACCTGGGGCTGCTCGTACATCAGCCACATCACCTTGGCCGCATCCATCGGGGATCCCCCACCGACCGCAATAATCACATCCGGTTGAAACTGGCGCAACTGCTCCAGACCGCGATTGACGTTGCTGAGGGTGGGATCCGGCTCTACATCGTGGTACACATCCCAGCTCACGCGAATCTCATCCAAAACCTGGGTGATGGGATGCAATATGCCCAACTCAAAGAGCGGCTTATCGGTCACCAAAAAGGCGCGTTTTTTGCCGGCTAATTCCCGCAGAGCAATAGGCAGACATCCGGGCTTGAAGTAAATCTTGGGCGGGATCCGAAACCAGAGCATGTTTTCCCGACGTTGGGTTACCGTTTTAATGTTGAGCAGGTGGCGCGGCCCCACATTCTCGGAGATCGAATTGCCTCCCCAAGTGCCACAGCCCAAAGTCAGAGAGGGATCCAGCTTGAAGTTGTAGAGATCCCCGATTGCCCCCTGGGAAGAGGGAGTATTGATCAACACTCGCGCCGTTTGCAGGGCATTTTCAAAGTAGGCAATATCGTCCCGATTGGCGGGATCTGTATACAAAACAGAGGTGTGTCCCCGCCCGCCGAAATTGACCAGTTGGACAGCAACATCTACGGCGCTGTGGAAATCGTTGGCGCGGTAGAGGGCCAGAACAGGGGCCAATTTTTCGTAGGAGAAGGGCTCCTCCGGCCCCACCTTCTCCACTTCCCCAATCAGCAGTTTGGTGCCTTCGGGTACCTGGATACCGGCCAGGGCAGCGATGGTCTGCACCGACTGGCCCACAATGGCCGGATTTAGGCGACCGTCTTTGAGAAGGATGCGGCGCACGGCTTCGATTTGTTCCGGATCCAAAATGTAGGCCCCCCGATGGCCGAACTCGGCCTTGACCTGCTCGTAGATGGCATCCACCACCACCACTGCCTGTTCTGAGGCACAGATCATGCCGTTGTCGAAGGTCTTGCTCAACAAAATCGAGCTGACAGCCATGGGAATATCGGCACTGGCATCGATCACTGCCGGGGTATTGCCCGCTCCCACCCCCAAAGACGGGTGGCCCGAAGAGTAGGCCGCTTTAACCATGCCAGGCCCGCCGGTAGCCAAGATCAGCTTCACCTCAGGATGCTGCATTAAGGCCTGAGAAAGCTCGATGGTGGGCTCGTCGATCCAGCCGATCAACCCCACAGGAGCGCCCGCTGCCTCGGCAGCTTCTCTGACCACTTTGGCCGCGGCAATGGTGCATTGTTTAGCCCGCGGGTGGGGAGAAAAGATAATGCCGTTGCGGGTTTTTAGGGTGATCAGAGCCTTGAAAATGGTCGTTGACGTGGGGTTGGTTACCGGCACAATACCTGCCAAAAGACCCACCGGTTCAGCAATTCTCTCGTAGCCAAAACTCTCATCCCGCTCGATGACTCCACAGGTCTTTTCGTGTTTGTATTTGTTGTAAATGTATTCCGAGGCAAAGTGATTTTTGATCACCTTGTCCTCCACAATACCCATGCCGGTTTCCTGTACCGCCAGCTTTGCCAACGGGATCCGTTCGTTGTTGGCAGCCAGAGCGGCTTTGTGAAAAATCCGGTCTACCTGTTCTTGGGTGAAAGTTGCGTATTCAGCTTGGGCAGCCTTCACCTGCTGGATCAAGGTTTCCAGCTCGGCTAGATTGGTTACTGGCATCGGTGGATCCCTCCAAAACTCATCAAGACTTAGACGATAGGAACAATTGACAATCGGATAGTTGGAAATAGTCGAATAACCCGAATGGCAATCTAGGCGCCAACAGGAGCAGGAACTTGGATTTCGGTGGTCAGGGTGGGGGGATGGGTGAGCGTATTGTGAATGATGCAGGCATCAACTGCTTTTTCCAGCCCCTTTTGATGCCTTCCGTCCAGCGGGATCCCAGTTTTTACACGAATGTGAATGTTGTCTAGGCGAGCCGGATGCTCAACTTTCTCCGCCGTGACCACCACCTCTAGTCCACTGGGATCCAACTGCCGAGCTTCCAGATATTTGACGGCATAAAAACCAACACAGGCGCCCAGAGAAGCCAAAAACCATTCCGGCGGCGTCATTCCCTGATCTCGACCGTGATTGTCCAAAGGCTGATCGCTGAGAATGCGGTGCCCTCGGCTTTCCGCTTGGAACTGAACACCATCGCGGTAGGTGACGCAAACTTCCATTGGGGATCCCTCCTCTTAGGGTATTCTTCAGTTCACATAGAGTCCGTAAAGTTAGCCTGGGGATCAACTTGGATTCCAGTCAGCTCAGGGCCAATCTGGAGACGGTGCAGAGATTAACTGTGAATCACTTCGGATCTAAGCGTGACCTGGCTATGCTGACCCAAGCCGCAACTGCAGAATTGTCAAATAGCCACCAGTCCTTGATCCCGAAAGATTTGTAAGGCGTGATTCACCTGTTCGGGTGTGGGTGGATCGACATCGGCAAGGGTGTAAGGCAATCCCAATTGCTGCCATTTGTATTCCCCCATCTTGTGAAAGGGCAAAACTTCCACTCGCTCCACGTTGGATAAGGTGGCCACAAACTCGGCCAGACCCTTAATGTTTTCCTCGGGATCCGTCAAGCTGGGAACCAGCACAAAACGAATCCAGGTAGGCTTGTGGATCTGGTCTAAATAGCGGGCCAGATTAAGAGTGGGTTCTAGCGAAACGCCGGTAACCTTTCGATACAGCTCCGGCAGATAAGACTTGATATCCAGCAACACCAAATCTGTATGCTCCAACACAGGCTTGGCTGCTTCCAGTTGCCCATAGCCAGAAGTATCCAAAGCCGTGTGCAAGCCCAACTCATGACAGCGACGGAAGATCTCAGCTACAAAGGTGGGTTGCAGCAAAGGCTCTCCCCCGGTAGCCGTAACTCCCCCCCCTCGCAAGTAATTCTTGTAACGTTGGATCTCGGCAATTAAAGACTCAACCGTAACAAGCTGTCCCGCCTCCGGATCCCGACAGTCAGGGTTGTGGCAATACAAACAGCGAAGTGGACAACCCTGTGTAAAAATTACGAAGCGGATTCCTGGCCCATCGACGGTGCCACAGGTTTCCACCGAGTGAATGCGCCCAGCAATTGGTGTCAGGGGGTTCATAACGGTATCCATACTTTTATCCTGGATGACTTTTGCAAAATATCAATCAATCTTGAGGTTTTCTTCCAGATTGCTAACTCAGGTTAAATAGAACACAGTTTCCATTTCTCTTTGGATTAGGTTGGGACTAGATTTTTTTAGATCCCTAGGGTCTTTTAGCTAGACCGCTGCTATCCTGGCTGGAAGGGAGAAAGGGGGATAAAAAGCCGAAAGGGCAGCTTGGGGATCCCACCCAGCTCAGACCGATGGGTCGTGTGGGCTAGGCACGGAGGTATCCACCGTGATGCCGTGTAGGCGATGGGCCTTGGGATCGAAATCCTTCGGGAAATGGGTATAGGCATCGAAATCTGCGTGATCCAACAAGGCTCCTTCTAAGAGCGCCCCTCGGAAATTGCTGCCAAAGAGGAGACATCCCCGCAAATCGGCTCCCGATAGGTTAGCTCCGCTGAAGTCGGCATAGCTGAGATCGCACCCCCGCAAATTGGCCCCCGCCAAGTTGGCCCCACTGAAATCGGCATAGCTGAGATCGGCGCCAGCCAAATGGATCTCCTGCAGCTCAGCCCCCTGCAAATCGATCTCCCGAAAATCGCGCCGTCCTGAGGCATACTGGCTGACCAGATCCGCAGCGCTACAAACAGTCATGATCATCGGGCCTCCTCGGTTATCGATGGGGGATCCCTTCCATCGACCCCGGTATGGGCGGACTTCAGGGATCCCCGGCCTTGTTTTTAGCAGTGTTGATGGAACGTGCGGTTAATGACATCCAGTTGCTGCTCGCGCGTGAGCTTGATGAAGTTCACCGCATAGCCGGAAACCCGGATGGTGAGCTGTGGGTAGAGCTCCGGGTGCTCCATGGCATGCAGCAGGGTCTCGCGGTTGAGAACATTGACGTTGAGGTGGAAACCGCCATCCCGCATGTAGCCATCCAGCAGCCCCACTAGATTGGCAACCCGCTCCTCCGCTGTGCGACCCAGGGCCGCCGGCACAATCGAGAAGGTGTTGGAGATCCCATCCAGAGCGTCGTCGTAGGGCAGCTTGGCCACCGAAGCCAGCGACGCCACCGCCCCCTTGGTGTCCCGGCCGTGCATGGGGTTGGCCCCTGGGGCAAAGGGCTCGCCCGCTCGCCGCCCGTCGGGGGTGTTGCCGGTTTTCTTGCCGTAGACCACGTTGGAGGTGATGGTGAGGATGGACTGGGTGGGGATGGCATTGCGGTAGGTCTTGTGCTTGCGCAGCTCGGCCATGAAGGTCTGCACCAGTTGCACCGCAATGGAGTCAACCCGGTCATCGTTGTTGCCGTATTTGGGGAAGTCGCCCTCCACCGCGTAATCCACCACTAGGCCCCGCTCATCCCGGATGGCCCGTACCCGCGCGTATTTGATGGCGGATAGGGAGTCGGCTGTTACCGACAGGCCGGCCAACCCAAAGGCCATGGTGCGCAGCACGTCCCGGTCGTGCAGGGCCATCTCCAGGCGCTCGTAGCAGTACTTGTCGTGCATGTAGTGGATGATGTTCATGGTGTTGACGTAGGTTTTGGCCAGCCAGGCCATCATCTGCGCCATGCGCGGCCACACCTCGTCGTAGTCCAGGACATCGGCGGTGATGGGGGCGAAAGCAGGAGCCACCTGCTCGCCGGAGATCTCATCCCGACCGCCGTTGATGGCATAGAGCAGGCACTTGGCCAAGTTCACCCGCGCTCCAAAAAACTGCATCTGCTTGCCGATGCGCATGGCCGACACACAGCAGGCGATGCCGTAGTCATCCCCCCAGTAGGGGCGCATCAAGTCGTCGTTTTCGTACTGGATGGAGCTGGTTTCAATGGAGACCTTGGCGCAGTAGCGCTTGAAGGCTTCCGGCAGCCGCTCCGACCAAAGCACGGTCAAGTTGGGCTCGGGCGCTGGGCCAAGGTTGTAGAGGGTATGCAGCATGCGGAAGCTGGTTTTGGTAACCAAAGGCCGCCCATCCAGGCCCATGCCGCCGATGCACTCGGTAACCCAGGTGGGATCCCCGCTGAATAGCTCGTTGTACTCGGGCGTGCGCAAAAACCTGACCATGCGCAGCTTCATAACAAAGTGGTCAATGAGCTCCTGGGCCTCTTCCTCGGTGAGGATCCCGGCCTGCAGATCCCGCTCGATGTAGATGTCCAGGAAGGTGGACACCCGCCCCAAGGACATGGCCGCCCCGTTTTGCTCCTTGACGGCTGCCAGGTAGGCCAGGTACAGCCATTGGATGGCTTCGCGGGCGTTGGCTGCCGGACGGCCCAGGTCAAACCCGTAGCGGGATCCCATCTCTTTCAGCTCTTGCAGGGCTTTGATCTGCTCAGAGAGCTCCTCCCGCAGGCGGATGGTCTCTTCGTCCATCGTGTCCAGGTCTAGGCTGGCTTTTTGGGCCTGCTTGTCTTCGATGAGCCGATCCACCCCGTAGAGGGCCACCCGCCGATAGTCCCCGATGATGCGACCCCGACCGTAGGCATCGGGCAGGCCGGTGATGATCCCGGAGCGGCGGCAGCGGCGCATCTCCTCGGTGTAGGCGTCGAAAACCCCATCGTTGTGGGTTTTGCGGTACTGGGTGAAGATTTCCTTAACGCGGGGATCCAGCTCATAACCGTAGGCCTTGAGGGCCGTCTCTACCATGCGGATGCCGCCAAAGGGCATGATGGCCCGCTTCAGGGGTTTGTCCGTCTGCAGCCCCACAATTTGTTCCAACTCTGGGTCGATGTAACCAGGAGCGTGGCTGGTGATGGTTGAGGGAACGGCGGTATCGGCGTCCAGGATCCCTCGCTCTCGCTCCAGAGCCATCAAATCCTTGACCTTGGCCCACAGCCGCTGGGTGCGCTCGGTGGCTGCAGCTAAGAAGGTTTCATCACCGGTGTAGGGGGTGTAATTGCGCTGAATAAAGTCTCTGACGTCGATGGAGCGCTGCCAGGCTCCCGTTGCAAAATCGCTCAAAACTTTTTGACCGGCTGCGTTGGATCCCGTCCTTGGTTCTGCTTTCAATTCTGTAGGCGATGCTACAGAACGCTGCACACTGGCAACCATAACCATCCTCCCGGCTATCACGCCTGATAATCTATCGGCAAGGCGAGGTGGTACCTCAACATTTGCCCCACGCAGGCTCTCAAAAAGAGCTAAAGAAGTACCCACTCTCTGCAAGGCTTACAGGGATCCTACGAAGGGCTTTTAGCAACTCTTCCGTTTCTTTTTTGGGCGTTCTAAATACACCTCGCCTAATCCAATTTTAGTCCCTTGACCTCTGAGGATATTTTCGGTCGCGTGGTTTTTTAATCTTATTTTTATCCTGTTTTTTAATACTGTCTTAATACCTTCTTAATGTTGTTTCACGCTTTTCCGTCGGCAAATGGCGGGCCTATGCTGAGGTAGGGCGGCCCAGGTCGCCTGTTGCCGTGAGAACGTCAGGACACTCGGCGTTCGCATTAGCAGTGCCTTGCTCTATGAACCAGTCCAATCGAATCGTCCAAGGGATCCATCACCTGCACTTCTATCTTTGGGATCTGCCCCGTTGGCAGGAACACTTTTGTCAGGTTTGGGGCTTCCGAATGGAAGGACAGCTCGGCAGTACCCTCTGTCTGCGTCAGGGATCCCTGCGCTTGCGCCTATCTCAGCCGGCTCACGCCGGGGATGAGGTGGATCGCTATTTGCAGCAACATTCGCCTGGGGTGGTGGATGTGGCCTTGGCGGTGGAGGAGCAAGAGCTGTTGGGCTTGGCAGAGCTTTTGCAGAGGCGAGGAGCCCAAGTGGAGTGGATCCCGGCAGAAGAGGAAGGTGGCCCCACTCTGCGCCTGCGCACTCCTTATGGACTCAGGCATTCTTTGATCCCCGGCTCAGGGATCCCCGATTCAGCCCCTGCTGAGGAGAACCTGTTTTCCCACTGGGATCACCTGGTATTGAACGTGGAGCAGGGATCCCTGCAGGCAGCGGCAGATTGGTATGGGCAGGTGCTGGGTTGGCGGCCTTTGTATCGCTACAGCATCCGCACCAACACCTCTGGCCTAGAAAGTGTGGTGGTGGGAGATCCTGAAGCCGGGATCCAGTTGGCCATCAACGAGCCCACCTGTGCCGCTTCCCAGATCCAGGAGTTTTTGGATGCCCATCATGGCCCTGGCCTGCAACATGCGGCGTTGCACAGCTCAGATGTCTTCGCCAGTGTGCGCCGGCTGCGACAGGGAGGCGTAAACTTTCTGCAGGTGCCACCGGAGTACTACACAAACCTGGCAAGGGAGCTGGCCTCTGGAGCAGTACTCCCTTCTGGTGGGTTGCCCACCATCTCCTGGCACGACTTGGTGGAGCAGCAGCTCCTTTTGGATACCACCTTGCCTGCCTCTGATTCCCGACACCCCCCCCTGTTGTTGCAAACCTTCACTCAGCCTCTGTTTGGCCGGCCCACGTTTTTTTTCGAGGTCATCCAACGGTTGGGTGGAGCCACAGGCTTTGGCGAAGCCAACTTTCAAGCCCTGTTTGAAGCTCTAGAACGCCAACAGCGACAACGGCAGCAAGCCCTGGTCTGCTAACACCCTTGAGCACCAGGGGAATGTCTCCAGTTAATCAACACGATTGATTGCCCCTGAGTTTCCAGCCGATATTCGGGTATGCGGAAGGCGGTCAGTCGGTGTTTTCGTTGCTCACAAAGGCCGACCCATTGGCCTGGGGTTCGGGCGATTCCAGCGCGTATTTGAGCGCATGCCAGGCCAGGTTGGCGCATTTGATGCGCACTGGAAATTGGGCTACCCCTTTCATGGCGTTCAAAGCCCGTTGCTCCCGCGGGAACTCTTCGCCACCGCGCATCATGGCTTGGAAGCGCTCCACCAACTGCAGAGCTTCGGGGATGGTGCGCCCCCGCACCGCATCCGCCATGAGATCGGCAGAAGCCAGGGCAATGGCACAGCCTGCCCCCTCGAATTTGATATCGACAATCCGCTCCTGGCTGGGATCCAGTTGTAAGGTGAGGTCGATGGTGTCGCCACAGGAGGGGTTGTGGCCACGTTGGTGGCGGTGGACGGGATCCACTCTGCCGAAGTTGTGGGGCTTTTTGTACCGCTCCAGAATGACTTGCTGATAGAGTCCGCGCAGGTTATCTAGAGGCATTGTTGCTCCTGGTTGGTCGCTGCTCTGGCCGGTCGGCAAAAGTCGATCCGCTCATAGCCCATTGCCGCCGGGAATAGCCATAGTTCTCAGATATTCAGGATTTGGGAAGCGAGCCCGACCTGGCCCATCTGGTTTTGATCTTAACCCTGTTCTTGGTAGAGCTTGAGTCAGTAGAAAAACTCCTGCCAGCGCAGGGGCTTAAGTTTGCGCATGTACAGCCAATCAAAAAAGTTCTTCAGCACCGTGGCTGAATAGCCGCGCCAGACCAGCCTGCCTTTCTCGGCAACGGCAACGCGGTTCCCCACCGTTACACAAACAAAAACCGTGGCCTGCGGTCGGTAGGGGATCAGAGGTTGGCCGCGGATGAGCCGCAGCAGGTTTTGGGCTGCAATTGGCCCCTGGCGCACCGCGTACACGCCGATCTTGGGCAAGAGGCGGGATCCCCAAACAAAGTCAGCGCAGTCCCCCACCGCCAAGATGTGCTCTGAGCCTTGCACCCGCAGGTATTTGTCCACGAGCAGGGCTCCCGTCGGCCCTGTTGGCAAGCCGCAGGTGCTCAACCAGCTCGGCACCTGGAAGCCACCTGCCCACAGGCGGGTCTGAGCTATCAACTCGGTGCCATCCGAGAGCCACACGTGCTCCGGCCCAAAGGCTTTCACCTGACATCCGGCCCAGATTTCCACCCCCAGACGGCGGATTTCCCTTTCCACCGCCCGGCGGAAGGGTTCCGAGAAGCCCTCGACCAGATGGGCCTGGCGATGGATCAAGATCAGCCGGGCTTGAGCCGAGGGGATCCCTGTTTTTGCGCTCATCTGCCGACAAAGATCGTAGAGTTCCCCCATCAGCTCTGTGCCGGTACAGCCTCCTCCCGCTACCACAAAGGTCAGCAGGCCCGGCGTCCGATCCCCCTGGGCTGCCCGTTGCCAGCACTGCCGGATCCAGGTTTGGGCGGCCACCAATTGTTCTGCCGGTCGAATGGTGAAGGCATGTTGGATCCCATCGATGGGGCGCAACTCCCGGCCCACATTCACCAACAGATAGTCGTAGGCCAGAGTTTGGATCCCGGCTTCACTCTCCAGGGTCAGGGTTCGAGCTTCGGGTTGGATGTGGGTGACTCGCCCCGGCAAAAACTGGGCGCCGTTGGCTTGAATATGCTCCAGCAAAGGGATCCGCACCAGCTCCAGAGAAAACCGACCACTCAGCAGCCGCGTGGACATGCCTGAATTAACACTGTAGGGATAGGGGTTGATGGCGATCACCCGTGCCTGCCCTTTGAGCGCCCGCAAGGCGTCGATGGCTCCATAGCCACATCCGGCCAAGATCACAGTGGGCAGGGATCCCCTCATGGCTGGAGCGGGAACTCCTGGGGATCCCCGGCCGCCCATTCCAGGATGGAACCGGAATAGCTTTTGGCCTGCCGGCCCACGTGGGTTAAAACCACCGTGACCCAAGCGGAGCGAACCCCAGCTGTGCAGTAGGCAATGATCTCGGCTTCCGGAGGGATCCCGGCTTTTTGCAGGCGGGCGTGAATTGCAGCGGGCGGCAATAGGGATCCCGCCGCATCCATCAGCTCCTTGTAGTAGAGATGCACAGCGCCGGGGATGTGTCCACCGCGCGCCTCACCATAGGGGGTGGCTCCCTTGTATTCTTGGGCTTCGCGACTGTCGAGGATGGCCACACGGTCGGAGCCAAGGCTGGCCCGCAGAGTGTCCCGGTCGATCTCCCACCGGTCGGTTCGCTGCACTACAAAGTCGCCCCGTTGCGGTTCGTCGGCGCTTTGTCGGGTTGTGGTCAGCACTCCCTCCTTCACCAGGGCCGGATAGCCCCCGTCCACCATGACTGCCTGGGGATGACCCAAGCTGCGCAACATCCAAACCATCCGGCCATCTTCTCCCCAACCCCGCAGCGGATCGGCAACCACCACCACCGGACGTCCCTGAAACACGCCAAGGCCCTGTAGCTTTTCGGTGAGGAGGGCGTCATCTGCCAACAGCTTGCCGCTGTTGGCAGCCTCTGGTTGAGTAAACTCCGTCCAGTTCACCGGAATTGAACCCTTCAGGATCCCGTCGGCTTGCAATTCCGCACTGCGTGCATCCAGAAGCGTTGCCCCTTGTTGGATGAGCTGGATGGCGGTTGCAGGGCTGACCACCCAACCTGGCGTTGGTGTCATGGGTTGAGAGAACCTTAACTCGAAGATCCTATCCCACCTTACGGGACGAGTAGGCCGGTATGGGCCTCTTCCATCTGTTTGGAGAGAAGCCGTTGCAGGCTCACTCTGGCTTCGGAGAAGTTGGGAGCGATTTCCAAAGCCGAGCGAAAGTGTTCAATGGCCTGCTCCAGCTTGCCTTGGCGGGCAAGGATGGATCCCAGACGATAGTGAGCTGCTCCATAGCTGCCATTGCTGCGAATGGCCCGTCGATAGCTGGCCTCCGCCGAGGTTAGATCCCCCTTGATGCGCGCCACTTCGCCCAGGCCAAAGTGAGCTTCCGGCAACTCTGAATCTCCTTGGAGAGCCTGTTCAAACTGCTGCATAGCCTGCTGCAACTGTTGGGGCTGGATGAACTTGCGCCCAGAGGCATCCCGTTGTTTGGGGCCCAGGTAGGCTAGGCCAGTGGCGGCCATCGCTGCGTGCAGATCGGGGGCCAGCTCCAAAGCCCGCCGGTAGTTCTTCACAGCTTCGCTGTATTGCTCTTGGCTTGCCAACACCAGGCCCAAGCCGTAGTAGGCGCGAGCCTGCTGTCTTTTGAACTGGCCATTGAAGATCACCTGGCTGAACTCCTGGCTGGCTTGAGCCAGATGGCCTGCATGTACCATTGCCAAACCCAGATCCACCCGCACAGCGGCTGCCAACTCAGGAGCGAGATCCAGGTTGAGAGCAGTTCGGAAGGCTGCGATTGCCGCTTTTAGCTGTCCTTTGCGCATCAGCGCTTGTCCCATCACGGCGTGGCCCAGGCCCAGGCGATCATTCAACTCCAAAGCAGCCCAACAGGAATCGATGGCCTCGTCCCATTGCCCCAGCTTGAGGCGAACTTGAGCAATGCAGAGATGGGCCTCGCTGAAGTGGGGATCCAACCCCAGGGCCTTTTGTTGCTGGGCCAACGCTTCTGCCCAGTTGCCCTTCTCTGCCCAGGCTTGGCCGAGCAGGCTGAAGATCTCGGCTTGAGCGGATCCCTGGGTGAGGGGCAGCGCTTCGGGCAAATGGATCAAGACTTCATCCGGCTGATGCTGGGCCAACCACTGCCGCGCCAGGGCCTTCAGGGTTTCCACCAGGTGGGTGTTGATGCCGCTCCAGTTCGGGTTCAGGCGTTTGGCCTGTTGGTAGTGGCTCAATGCCTCCTGCAGTCGGTTGGTTTTCGCCAACAGATGGGCCAGCTCAACGTGGGCCTCGACATGATTCGGCTGTTGCCGCACGGCCTCCTGAAACCGCTCCACTGCCTCAGGAATTGGATTGGCCTGTAAAAAGGACAGCCCTTCTGTAAAGGGATCCTGGGATCCCTCTTCTCGCTCAAGGGTGTCATCGACACGCCGACCTTTCCACCCCAGCCAGCCCCCCCCTGCGGCCAAGATCAACAGCGGGATCCCCAGCCCCAGCGATCTGGCTCGGGCAGGAACATCGGCTTGCCCAAAAGAGCGCACCACCAACCCAGCCCCCAGCAGGAGAGACAAAGCCAGAGCTCCCCCCAAGAAGGGCCTTAGAGCAGGCCTGTGCAACCATTGATCAAGTGTCGGAAAGTTGGCCAGAACGTCGATAGGAGAACTGGGGCGAGCAGTTGTAGGCAGAGGGGTCGGGATCTCGGTCTGGGAAGGGGCATGGCCAACCGAGGCCTGGCTTGGAGCCGCTTCTGGCCGGCGCTCTTTCTGAATTTTGGGAACCGGTGCCCCCAGAGTTTTAACTTTGCGAAAATCGGAGTTGTGGTCGGGATCCACAACAGGTTTTTGGGCCTCCAGCACCCTGATCTCAGAAATCTTGGTGCCCGGTAATACAATCTGCGTGGCATCGGCACTGCTTTCCCCAGAGGACAAGTAGAAGACTTTTTTCCACTGCGGCTGTGTTTCCCCCTGAAGCCGACCGTACACCACCAGTTGGCTAACTCCCTGCACAGGCAAGCCCCCCAATTGGCTGGCAACTCGATGCAACACCATAGAGCGGCTAAACATCCCCTGCCGTGGGAGATCCACCATGAGGTAAAGGACATCTTGCTTCAGGGCCGAACGGGTTGGCAGGGGGGCCAGGGCCTTCTGCAGAGCCTTGATCAGGGTTTCCACGCTGCGAGCAGCAGATGAGCCAGCCATAAAGTTAGAGTTCGCAAAGTTAAGTTAGAGAGTGAAAAAGTGGTCTTGTAACAACTCCAATCCAAGAGGGATCCACTTCTCTCGGCAAAAACGAGTACCCCCTCGCCAGAAGTCCAGGCCTCTGACCTCATCTTGCTGCCTCATTGTGCTCAATCTGCCGGAGTCCGTCAATATACTGAAAGAGCCTGTTACAAACGGGGCTGCCGGCCCATTCTGGGACGGAAGAGGTGGGTGTGGTCAGGGCTGTAGAGCCGCGAGCGGGCAGATCTGGAGCTTGACAAGCCTTTCAAGGCAGGGCTGACGAGATAGAGCACTGTGCGTTCTAAGCCGGCTTGCCGGGTGAGGGCGGCCATCTCGGCCAGGGATCCCAGCCAGATTCGTTCGTCCGGCCAACCCAAGCGATAACAAACGGCAACCGGGGTATCGGCGGGGTAGTGAGCCAGCAGATCTGCCTGCGCTTGTTCTACGTGGCGGGCGCTCAGATATAGACACAAAGAGGCGCGGTGGGCTGCCAGACTGGCCAGGGCTTCTGCTTCCGGTACCTGGGTGCGACCGCTGGCGCGGGTGAGGATAATCGTCTGTACCAACTTGGGTATGGTCAACTCCACCTGCAAACGGGCGGCTGCCAATTGAAAGGCGCTTACTCCCGGCACGATCTCAAAAGGGATCCCTGCCTCCGCCAGCCGGATCAGCAGCTCGTGCAGAGCGCCGTAAAGGCAGGGATCCCCATCCTGCAGCCGCACCACCCGCCGCCCCGCCTTGACCCGTTCCACAATTTGCGGCAGCAGCGTTTCCAGCGTGAAGGAGCGGGTGTCAATGGCCTCAACCCCAGGGCGACAATGGGCCAGCACTCCCTCTGGCACCAAAGAACCTGTGTAGAACACTACATCGGCTTCCGCCAGCAGTCTTTGCCCCCGCAGGGTAATCAGCTCCGGATCCCCGGGGCCAGCCCCGACAATGTAGACAGGCCACGACGTCGGTTCGCGCATTTGCTTGCTTCCTACCCCTTCAAGGGCCTCTTTGAAGATCCCTTTTCCAAAGTCTTTTCAAACTGGATTCCAAGGGAACTTATCTGGAGGCTCAAGCATGCAAGATCACGACAGGCACTCGCATCCCATCTTAAGGTACGTTCGGAAAGACTATTATCCCTACGTTGTTTTACCCCAGCCGATTGCTCTCCTCTTGAGGGGGCCAGATCTCCCACCTTGCCCGCTGGAGCCGGAGCCGCCACAGATGCCGGAGCGCCCAACGGAACCTGAACTACCTCGAATGCCGGAACGCCCTGTTAGGCCAAATCTACCCGAGCTACCCCAGCCTTTGATGGGCAAGCTGCAATCGGCATGGGCAACTGGTGCTGGTGCATAGAGCAGTCTAGTGTCCGGTGCTATACCCCTGATATCGCAATGCAGGTATCTAGAGATGGAAAAAGATCACTCGTTTTACTCATTGACATTGAAATTGATGAGCCATGGTTTCTTGAAGGTAATCTGTGTAGGCCAGCCCATACTGTGAATGATCCTAAGCAAAGTAAGCGTGATGCTTATCTAGCGGATAGAGGCTGGGTTGTAGTTCGGTTCTCAGAACGGCAAGTTTATGAAGAAAGTGAAAAGTGCATTAATCTCATCTTTTGCTTGGTTTCAGGTGTCTTGGGTGCATTAGATTCTAAACAGCCAGACTTATCATTTTCATTTCCAACGGACCACAAGAGATGGGGTGATCAAAGTGCTCTTAGTGAACCTAGATTTCCTCCTTCCTACTTTTAATTCCCAAGGTTGAGACTGGCCCTACCGGGATTGAATTGAGCTAACGCGCTGGTCCGAGACGCTGCTGCAGGATTTGTGCGGCCAGCAACACATCCAGGGGGGTGGTTAGCTTCAGATTGGATTCCTCCCCTTCGACGATGTAGACTGGCCAACCCAGCTTCTCGAATAGGGCTGCATCATCGGTTACCTGCCAACCCTGGGCCAGAGCCTCCCGATGGGCTTGCCATAGCATCGACAGGCGAAACCCCTGCGGCGTTTGCGCTGCCCACAGCCGGCTGCGTTCTGGGGTTGACTGAATTTGGATCCCTTTTGGGCCTGCCTCAGCGACTTTAATCGTGTCCTTGACAGGGATCCCCGCGATGAGACCATCCACCTGCTGCAAAGCAGCACTACAGCGATCGAACAACTTAGGGGTAGCTAGGCAGCGGGCCCCATCGTGGATCAACACCCGCTCTACTGTTCCCAGGTTATAGAGATACTCAACCCCCCTGTAAACCGACTCCTGCCGCGTCGCCCCCCCTTGTAAAAGCTGCACCGGCGTGGACAGATCCATTGCCGCCAGGATCTGCTCGATGGCCGGCCAATCGCCGGGTTGGGAGAGAATGCCGATCCACTCGATGGAGCTGGCTCGATCCGCAGCCTGCAACGTCCAAGCCAAAATCGGCTGACCCAAGAGCGGCAGCAACAGCTTATTGACCGCAGCCCCCATTCGCTTGCCGCTGCCAGCCGCCGGGATCAGAAGGTGCATGGGATCCAAAAGCGCATTCAACCGGATCCCAGTGTACTGCTTGAGGTCAACAAGCCACAAAAGAGAGGGCCAGACCTGACCCCCTCTCTTGATTTTCAGTCCCGTGTCGCTCAGATCCGACAGCCTCCCGTCGAACCGAGCGCAACAGCTCAAGCTCCCTCCACCTCGGTGGCAGCAGTAACGAAGTCGGGGTAGGCTATGTTGCCGTGCTCGCCCACATCCAAACCGGCAATCTCTTCCTCGGCGCTGACGCGCAAGCCAACAGTTACCTTGAGGATTAAAAACAGGATTAGACAGGTGATGAAGGGCCAGAAGAAGAGAGCGAGAGCGCCTACCACCTGCACGCCGAACTGTGCCCAGGTAACCTCTGAATTGGCGTGGGCAAACCAAGGGATCCCTGCTGCCAACACCCCCCAGATACCACAGGTGCCATGCACGGAAACCGCGCCCACTGGGTCATCAATTTTCAGCGCCGTATCCAAAATCACCGCGGAGAGCACCACGAGGATTCCGGCCACCAAGCCAATGATCAAGGCCCCCAGCGGATGAACTGTATTGCAAGGGGCAGTGATGCCCACCAAGCCGGCCAGGACACCGTTGGCGGCAAAGGTCATATCCGGCTTGCCAAAATGAACCCAAGAGGTGAACATCGCCCCAATTGCTCCAGCCGAAGCTGCCAGCAGCGTATTCATGGCAATCCAGCCAATATCGACAGAGGCTGCAGTGGTGGAACCGGCATTAAACCCGATCCAGCCAAAGGCGAGGATAAACACTCCCAGCATCCCCAGCGGCAGGTTGTGGCCAGGGATCGCCCGCGGTTCTCCATTAGGGCCGTACTTGCCAATGCGAGGGCCGAGCACAATGGCGCCTGCCAAGGCCGCAGCGCCCCCTACCAAATGCACCACCCCCGATCCAGCGAAATCAATGTAGCCCAGATTTTCCAGCCAGCCGGCTGTGCCGCCGTTGTAGTCGCCGAACAGCCCGTTCCAGGCCCAACCCCCAGAGATGGGGTAGATTAGCCCAGAAATAACGATGGAGTAGATCAAGTAGGCCAAGAACTTGGTGCGCTCCGCCATGGCTCCGGAAACAATGGTGGCGGCAGTGGCGGCAAACACCAGCTGGAAAACAAAAAAGGTGAAAGGCCAGCCGTCTGCCTCGTAAGCCTGCTGCCAGCCAAAAGCAAACCAGTCGGTGCCGAAGAAGCCAGCACTTTTGCCGAACATGAGGCCAAACCCAATCAACCAGAAGGCGCAACAGCCCATGCAGAAGTCCATCAAGTTCTTCATCATGATGTTGGCGGCGTTCTTGGCGCGGGTAAAGCCCGTCTCTACCATGGCGAACCCCGCCTGCATGAAGAACACCAAGGCTGCTGCCGCGATCGTCCAAACAGTGTCAGCGTGTTTCTGAACTGCCTCGGCCTCTTGAGCAAAGGCAGTTCCCTGGCCGAATAGAAAGACCAGCGCAGCCATTAGAGCAGCAGTCAGACTCCACCTGGCCGGTCGCCAGAGCCACTGGGGCACCTGGCTCTTGAGGTTTTGGATCATTGTTGTACTCATGCTTTTCGACTCACCTAAAGGGACAGTACTTCTCAAAAGAAGTTACCCGGAAAGTGGGGCAAGAACACCTCATCAACCTCATCAGAGATACAGCAAAAGAGACATGCAGCAAACCCCCACAAGGCTCAGGACAGGTAGCCCAAACCCCAAAGATCCCTCCTTACAGGGCATCTTGGTTGAGTTCGCCAGTGCGGATGCGGATGGTTTTTTCGACGGGGCTGATGAAAATCTTGCCGTCCCCAATTTCGCCGGTGCGAGCCGCTGCAATCAGCTTCTCCACCACCGTATCCACCAGGTCATCTTCGACCACGATCTCCACTTTCAGCTTTTGTAGGAACTCTACCGTGTACTCGGATCCCCGGTAACGCTCGGTTTGTCCCTTTTGCCGGCCAAAACCCCGTACTTCACTTACGGTCATGCCGACAATCCCGGCATTGACCAAAGCAATTTTGACCTCATCCAACTTAAATGGCCGGATCACGGCCTCGATTTTTTTCATCTGCCTCCTGCACCCTGAACAGTTCCGCTAATTTCTAACACTACCAACACCTGTGAATTGTAAAAACGGATACATTTTTTATCTCCTACTGAAGATGCTTACCACTCTGGGTTGGCTCCCGTCAAGACTGGAAGGTCAAGCTTAAGCTACCCTAACGGGAGGAAGCCTCCGATGGGGTCTCACCAACATCCACGGGCGGCTGAGGGCTAAGAGAGGCCAAGCTGGCTGTAATGAGCGCTACCGCAAGCCACCACAGCATTTGTACCTGTGGACGATACCAGATGGTATCCACCAAGCCGTGGACCATCATGCCGGTGCAAGCGGCCAAGCCCGCTGCCACCCACAGACCCTGGGGATCCCGCAAGTTGAGCAAAGTTTTCCAGCATCTCCAGCCGTGATCCCAGAGCACCAAGAGGAACCAGGCGAAAGTTAAGGAGCCGATGAAGCCAGTCTCTACGGTGAGCTGCAGCGGCACTGAATAGGCTCCAAGGGCGCTGAAGTTGCCTCGTTGGTAGAGGGGATAGACGCGGTTAAAGGCAACATTACCGGGGCCGATCCCCAAGATGGGAAAGTCGCGGATCATCTCCAGCACCGCCGCCCAGACATTGAGGCGAAAGTTGTTGCTGGTATCCAACCGCCCCCAAAAAATGCTCTGCACCCGCAGCCGCAGGGAGCGTACCGTCAGGATCCCGAGCAACAGAGCAGCCCCCCCTCCGCCCAACAGGGCCGGCAAGGCCCAACGCCGCCAGCGGGCTGGCAAATCGACAGAATGCCACTGTGCCAACAGCACGGCCATCAGGGTGAGCGTGGCCAGCCCCCCAATCCAGGCGCCACGACTGTAGGTGAGCAACAGGCAAATCAGGTTCACCGCCGTCGTAAACCCGGCCAGGAGTTTCGCCCCCCAACTGGGCCAAATCCAAGTGGCGGCCAGCCCCAGAGGAATGACCGGGATCAAGTAGCCCCCATACAGATTTGGATTGCGCAGATAGCTGTACACCCGCGTCAGACCCGCCAAACCCGACTCCGGATCCACCCAGGTGGCCAGTTCCGCTGCCCCATATAAGTATTGCCGCAGGCCATGGATCCCCATCACCAAGCTAACCAAAAGCAGGGATCCAACGATCCCATCTCGGAATTGGGGTTTGCGCAGCAGACGATGCAACAACAGATAACCAGCCAGGTAGAGAGTCAACTTCAGCCAGCCATCCCGTGCTGCGTAGGCAACCGGAGAGAGAATCGTTGCCAAGGTGGCAATTCCCCAGAAAAGGCCCAGGGGCAGATGCAGCGGCAGCCCAATCGGCGTTTCCACCAAAGCGCACAGGCCCACCAGAGCAGCCATAGCCAGCAAAATCAGGCCCAGGATGCCGGTGGAGCTTTGCGCAGAGAAAACCCAGTAAAGCAGTACCAGCCCCAGGCCGATGCGGTCGGAAGTTTGAACCAATATGCTGCTCTTCCCCCAACTTTGCAGGGATCCCAATAGGCGGCCCAAAAGGCTCCCCTGCTGCCAAGCCTTGATGGGAAAGTCGCGCAGCAGAAAACCCTGCCACAGTTGCGTTGCTCGTTCCATAATCCTCTGGGGCGTGTTGGGCCCAAATCCCCACACCTCAAGTCATCCTACTGGTTTCACCAGCGGGACAAAGCTTTAGTCTATATCCCCAGAGGCAAAGAGACAATGAAGAAGAGCGCAACTTCTTATCGCGCCAGCCGGACAAAGTCCTCGTTAACAAAAATAAAGAATCGGCTAACTCACAAGACTCTACAAGACGAAAAGCATCGAAGAATTGTCAAAGAAGAATTGTCAAAGTTGAGTTTTCGGCCTTAAGAACAAATCGCTATAGAATGCAAAGAAAGAGTAACGAGAAAAACCACAAGAAAGATCTGTCCCAATTTCTAAGTAAGTGTTGGATCGCCGCAGTCAAAAATCCTCCTGAATTACCACAGATTAATTCTCGAAAGACTCTTCAGGCAACATAGGCTAAAGCTTGACCTTGGGATCCTCTTTTGCACTGATTGCTGAGACTCGAAGAGATCTGATCGCCTAGGGAGGATAGACTTTTTGACTCAGATTGACCTTCCTTCGCTTTGGTTTTGTTTTGGGAATTGAGGTTGGAATAGTGAATCTGAACACGAGTGGGGCGGCCCAGCCCTAGGGCAGATCCCATGCAACGGGCTAAGATTTGCACCTTAAACTCAAACTCGCCAATGCCATCCATAATCTTTAACCCTGCAGTCTCCGCTCCTAATTCAACTGTAGGAGAAGGTCTACGAAACCTCTTCAGTGGGAATACAGAACTTTTTGAGCTGCGGAGACTTCTGGATTATGAAAGTTATGTAAAGATGCCTTTGTTTTCGCCAGACAGGGCGAGTACTTGACCTATTCTTAAACAACTTGAGTCAAGCTGGGCTCGGTATCTTCACTTGGACTGACTCCCTCCACCAAGTTGAGCAGGGATCCCAGCCAAATCGCTTAGACAAGGTGAGCTGGCTTACGCAAAATGGAGGAAGTAGGGGAAAAGCATCTCGTAAATCACTCGGTCGAAGCGTGCCCGTTTACCTGTACTGGGGGGATGATACCTATCGCCTGATGCAGGCGGTGCAGCAGTTGCGCGACCAAGTGCTGGATCCCCACTGGGCTGCTTTTAACTACGATCGCCTGCCGCCGGAATCCACGGTTGCCGGGCTCAACCAAGCCATGACCCCGCCGCTGGGATCCAGCGCCCGCTTGGTTTGGCTGGAAGAGACGACGCTCACCCACCATTGCTCGGAAGATCTGTGGGAAGAAGTGGAGCGCACACTGGCCCAGTTGCCCCCCACCACCCATTTGCTCTTGACCACCAGCAGCAAACCGGATGGGCGCCTGAAATCCACCAAAATCCTCAAAAAAACGGCCATTGTCCGCGAGTTTTCGCAACTGGCCCCTTGGGATGAGGAGGGCATTCTCCAGCAGGTGCAGCGGGAAGCTGAACAACGGGATCTGGCCCTCAGCCCGGCAGCCGCCCAGAAATTGGCCGAGGCGGTGGGCAATGACTCCCGTCGCTTGGCGATGGAATTGGAAAAGCTGGCCCTGTTTACGGCAGGTCAACAGGATCCCATTTCTCCTGAACAAGTCGAGGCGTTAGTTCCCGCCAGCGCCTACAACAGCTTTCAATTGGCGGGATCCCTGCGCAAAGGGAATCTGGAACAAGCCCTACGCATCTTGACCCATCTGCTGGATCACAACGAGCCGGCCCTGAGGATTCTGGCGGTGTTGGTAGGCCAATTTCGCACCTGGCTATGGGTGCGGCTGCTGCTGGATCAGGGAGAACGGGATCCCAAGGTCATCGCCCAGAAAGCAGAAATCGGGAATCCCAATCGGGTTTACTTTCTGCAAAAAGAGGTGGGATCCCTGAAGACCACAGCTTTACTGAAAGCAATGCAGCAGCTTTTGCAATTGGAATACAACCTCAAGCAAGGACAGCCGGAACGAGATGCCTTTCAAGAAGCGCTGATCCAAATCGTGGCTATATTGGGTGAAGGCCGAGCTCAGAGCAAGTAGAGCAGAATAAACAGCACAACCCAAACCCCATCCACAAAGTGCCAGTAGATCTCGGCAGCTTCGACGCCAAAATGATGTTGGGCGCTGTAGTGGCCGGGTTTAAAGGAGCGCCAGAGCACCGCCAAAATGAACAACAACCCCGCCAGCACGTGAAGACCGTGAAACCCCGTTAAAACATAGAAGGTGCTGGCAAACAAATTGGTGGTGAGGCCAAACTCCAGGTTGCTGTACTCATAGAGTTGCCCTGCCAGGAAAACCGCCCCCATCAGCGCTGTGAGGGCAAACCACAGCCGCAGACCCCTGACATCATCGGCCTTGATGGCCGACCCAGCTTTGTGAATGACGAAGCTGCTGGAGAGCAAGATCACCGTGTTGATCCCAGGCAAAAGCAATTCCCGCTCTGGGGTTCCCTCCGGCGGCCACACCGGGGCGGTGAGGCTATAGGCCAGGTAGGCCATGAACAGCCCTAGGAAAAGACAGCCTTCTGCCACCAAAAACATCAAGATGCCAAAGACGCGATGATCTGGGTGCTCAGCATGGGCAGTGTGGGCCCTTGAGTGGCCAACCATCAGCGTTTCAGAGGCAAGGGATCCTTGCATATTCCTTTCCACCTAAATTCCTGAATTCCTGAGACTTCTTGAGGCTGTACAAGCAGCCCAGCCAAGACTGGAATACCCAGTGAGCAGGGGATCAGCCGCCCACCGGGCATCCGGCCTGCTAAGAAGAAGTAGGCTCCGCTTCTGCCAGCGCCAGCTCCCGCAAGCTCTGCAACTGAGCAGCAAAGTAGTCCAGCGTCTCTTTGCTGTGCAAGCCGTAGTCGTAGGGGCCGGTCAGCAAAATGGGATCCCCATAGAAGTTGTGGGCAGGCGGCGGCGAAGCAGTCGTCCACTCCAGGGTGAGAGCCTGCCAGGGGTTGTCTCCCGCCTTGGGCCCGGCCACCCAGGAGTAGATGGCGTTAACCAAAAAGGGCAGGGTGGAAATGGCCAGAACAAAGGCCCCCACCGAGCTGATCCAGTTGAGGTCGGCAAATTGGGGATCGTACTGGGCCACCCGGCGGGGCATCCCCATCAGGCCCAGCTTGTGCATCGGCAAGAAGCACATGTTAAGGCCGACAAAGGTCAACACAAAGTGCACCCGCCCCCAAAACTCGTTCAGCAGCCGCCCCGTCATCTTGGGGAACCAGTGGTAGATGCCGGCATAGATCCCAAAGACGCTGCCGCCAAACAACACGTAGTGTAGGTGGGCCACCACAAAGTAGGTGTCGTGAACGTGGATATCCAGAGGCACCGAGGCGAGGATAATCCCGCCCAAGCCGCCGATCACGAACATCGAGACAAAACCCATGCCAAACAGCATGGCCGAGCGGAAGTGGATTTTGCCGCCCCACAAAGTGGCCAGCCAGCTAAACACCTTGATCCCAGTGGGAACGGCAATGGCCATGGTGGCGATCATGAAGAACACCCGCATCCAGTCAGGGGTGCCGCTGGTGAACATGTGGTGAGCCCAGACGATCAACCCCAAAAAGCAGATGGCCAAGCTGGAGTAGGCGATGGCTTTGTAAGCAAAGATGGGCTTGCGGGCATGCACCGGCAAAATCTCGGAGATCATGCCAAAGACCGGCAAGATCATGATGTAAACCGCCGGGTGGGAGTAGAACCAGAACATGTGCTGGTACACCACCGGATCCCCGCCGCCGCTGGGGTTGAAAAAGGCCGTGCCCGCCAACAGGTCAAAGCTGAGCAAGATCAACGCACCAGCCAAAACTGGCGTTGCAATGAGGGTGAGAACAGAGGCTGCCAGCATGGCCCAACAAAACAGGGGCATGTCTTCCATCTTCATGCCGGGCATGCGCATCTTCAGAATGGTGGTGATGAAGTTAACCGCCGCCAGGATGGAAGAGGTTCCTGCCAACAAAATGCTCAGGATCCAGAGTTCTTCCCCCACCTTGCCGCTGATCAAGCTGAGGGGGGGGTAGGAAGTCCAGCCGGCAGCCGGAGCCTCTATGAACAGGCTGGCCAAAAGCAGGATCCCTGTGGGCGGAACCAGCCAAAAGGCCACTGCATTCAGCTTGGGGAAGGCCATATCCCGCGCCCCGATCATCAGCGGTACCAGGTAGTTGCCAAAGCCCCCCACCAAAGCAGGCACGATCCACAAAAAGATCATGATCGTGGCGTGCAGGGTAAAGGCACCGTTGTACCGCTCAAAGCCGAGAAAGTCCGCCTCCGGGGTAGCCAGCTCTGCCCGTACTGCCGTCGCCAGCGCCCCTCCCACTAAGTAGAAGAAAAAGGTGGTCACCAAGTACTGGATCCCGATGACCTTGTGATCGGTGGAGAAGGTAAAGAAGCGCCACCAAGGCTCAGCAGGAAGTTCCAGTTCAACCTTCGGTGCAGCAACAAGTCTTGGGCTGTCTTGCAGCTGGGTCATTGCACAAAAGCTCCTATATCGCGTTGGCAGAATGTTGTTCCCACAAGCGCAGGCCAAAGGGGCGTCAGGGATCCCGGCTAGCCTGCGGAAGGAAGGGATCCAGAATGGGACTGGAGAGACTTCAAATCTGAGGGGGAGACGCCCAAACGCTGGTGGTGGACATGGGCAAAGGCAGACTCGGCCTCAGGGGAGCCTGGCCGAGGAGAGGGATGGACTGGCGAGAAATCTGAAACGAGGGCCAAGGTGCTGCCCTCGCCACGGGCGGCCAAAACTTGCTCCTGCTGCCAGCGCTCGAAGTCTTCCGGCGTATCCACAAACAATTGCCCTGCCATCACCCCATGATAGGGGCCGCACAGCTCTGCGCAGATGATGGGGTACTGCCCCAGTTGAGTGGGCACAAACTCCAGGTGGGTCTCTCGGCCAGGGATGACATCCTGCTTGAGGCGAAACTGCGGCACCCAGAAGGCATGGTTCACATCCAGAGCCGTCATATCCAAGCGCACCCGCTTGTTTAGAGGAAGGTGCAGCTCGCTGGCCACCAGGCCGGAATCCGGGTAGGTGAACATCCAAGCATATTGCATGCCCTGCACTTGAACGACCAGATCCGGCTGGCCCATCTCCTTCCCGGGTAGCACCGCAGGCGTGTAGGCGTAGCCGGGATCCCCCGCCTTAGCTTCGTGGGAAGACTCCATCGCCATGGCCGCGTGGATATGGCCGCCGACGTGAGCACCCCCGTAAACAGCTTGATAGACATCTAGGCTGGCCAAGCCCAACCAAAGAATGATCACCGCCGGCACCGCCGTCCACACGATCTCCAACAGCACGTTGCCGTGGCTGGGATCCCCGTCGCCTTTGTCGCCTCGCCGCTTGCGGTAGCGGACAATACAGTAGAGAAGTACACCCTGTACCACCAAAAAGATCCCTGTGGCAATGGTTATGGTGCTGTTAAAGAGGCTGTCGAACAAGGGGGCTGATTCGGCAGCAGATTCGGGAAGCAGATGGTGGTTTTGCCCGTACCAAAGGCTTGCCAGGGTCAGGAGAATCCCCATACCCACCAAGATGATGTTGCTAATCGCACTCACGACTGCTTTTCCCCAATACAGAGAGCATCTACCCTAGCAGACAATCCGCCCACAGCGTTTGCAGACTACGTTTTCTACTGTTGCCGTTTTTTGTTTTTGTTTACATTGCTTACAGGGCTTACAAAATTTTTGCCTATGGAGCCCGATCCGCTGTGCACGGACTTCCCACCGCTATCAAATACTAGTTCGCGGGGGAAAGAAAGTTGTGTAGACTTATGGATCTCTTCAGGATCTTCCTGGGTGAGCAGCGGCGAGACAGAGCTTTGGTTCCGAGATTTTCGGCAGACCTGTGTAAGGGCGGTACCACATTGAAGGCTGGCTCTGGTTGAGGGTCATCTCTCCAAGCTGAGATTTTTGCTGGCTGTAGACTGAGGTAGGGTGGGATAACCCCGCAATTGGGCTGGTTTGGACAGGTTTTCTCTCTTTAATCTCTGCTTCTGTTTAATCTCTGCTTCGCTTTCCCCAATGTCTTCTCCCCATTCACTGGCGACCTTGCTATCTGATCCAGGGGATCCCTTGCCGATCCAGACTCCATCAACGGTCTCGGAATTGGCCGGAATCTTAAAGGAGTGCCAAGGGCGGAAAGTGCTGCCGCTGGGGCAGGGGAGCAAGTGGGGCTGGGCCCACTCTGTGGAGCCGGTGGATTTGGTTCTCAGCACGCGCGGCTTACGCCGGCTCATCGACCATGCGGCTGCTGATCTCACCGTCACGGTGGAAGCTGGCATGACTTTGGCGGAACTGCAACACATCTTGGCCGAGCGGGGGCAATGGTGGCCGGTGGATCCCCTCTATCCGGAGCGGGCTACCCTGGGGGGCATTATCGCCACTGCCGATACGGGTTCTCTGCGCTGGCGTTACGGTGGGATCCGCGACTTGCTACTGGGCATGACCTGGGTGCGGGCGGATGGGGAGGTGGCCAAAGCGGGCGGGCGGGTTGTTAAGAATGTTGCCGGCTATGACCTGATGAAGCTGTTCACTGGATCCCTGGGCAGCTTGGGAATTTTGACCCAGGTGAGCCTGCGGCTTTACCCCTTGCCGCCAGCTCAGTCTACTTTGCTGGCCATAGGATCTTTGCCGGAGCTGGAGGTCCTGTGTCAGCAGGTGCTGACCGGCCCTGTTAACCCTGTGGGGGTGGATCTCTGGCTGAGGGCAGAGGGATCCCAGGTTTGGCTCAGCTTTCATGGATCGGAGCGAGCAATCGCCCAACAGATGGCCCAAACGCGGCGGCTGGCCCCTGCAGGGCTGACTTTGCAGGAAGTGAATCCCGGCTCTCTGTCCCTGCCTCAACCCGGCTCAGGAGCAGTGCTGGCCAAGTTCGGGTGCCTGCCCAGTCAGAGCTTGGCAACACTGGAGCAGTTTCAAACCCTGTTTCCTGGAGCTCAGGTGCAACTGCACCGAGGCTGTGGGCTAGGACGGGCTTGGCTGGTTCAGCCAGAAGTGGGATCCCTAATGCAACTGCAACGCTACCTCAAGTCCGCAGGCGGATTTCTCCTGCTTCTGGAGGCTCCGCCAGCTCTGAAGAGGGCTCTTGCCCATGACTTTGGCCCGGCTGCAAGTCTGATGCGCAAGCTGAAGCAGCACTTCGACCCCGCCGGCACCTTTAGCCCCAGCTTGATATAAACATCGCCCTCGCCACCGCTGCTTCCTCGGGATCCCTCTGGCCAAACGTCTTGTTCCGGTGCATGATAGATCTATAAGAAATTGAAACATTTCTTAACATCATTTCTCAGTATCTCAGCGTCAAAGCTAAGAGAGGGATCAGCATGAGCATCGAGTGGCAACGGATACTCCACATTGGGGTGGGCTTTTGCCTTGGGCTGTTGATTGCGGTGGGTGGGGGATCCCTGACCTGGGCGCAACCTGCCCTGCCGGTGGTGCCGATGGAGCTGCCTCAGCCGCCCGTGCCGGTCTTGGACTTGGCGGATCAGTTGACCAGCAATCAGGAAGCTCAACTGGCCCAGCATCTGAACAAGTTAGAGCAAGACACCGGCTGGAAGCTGCGGGTGCTGACTCAGTTCGACCAAACACCGGGTCGTCAGGTGAAGGAATACTGGGGCTTGAATGAGCGCAGCGTTCTGATGGTGGCGGATCCCAGGGGGGGCAACTTACTGGCGTTTAATGTGGGGGATGCTGTGCGCGAGATCTTGCCACGTACCTTTTGGATTGAGCTGCAATCTCGCTTTGGCAATCAATTCTACGTGCGGGAGCACG
Source organism: Synechococcus sp. W55.2 (assembly GCF_047461635.1). Classification (NCBI taxonomy): domain Bacteria; kingdom Bacillati; phylum Cyanobacteriota; class Cyanophyceae; order Synechococcales; family Synechococcaceae; genus Synechococcus; species Synechococcus sp. W55.2. The sequence goes on from NZ_JANSHM010000004.1 coordinate 64,700, forward strand.
GCACCCACCGCGCCATCTTAGAGACCGTTGATGTCTTGGATCGCTGCTTTCATCAGGGGGGCTGCCGCGTGGTGCCCGGCCTGCCTCAGGAGCAGTGGATCCTAACGCTGGTGACCTCGATTTTGGGCGGGATTGTCTTCGGGTTTGCCGGCAAGCCCCGCCATGCGGAGGAGCTGTTTAACTGGCGTTGGGCCTTGCTCATTTCTCCCCTGTGGTTCATTCTGTTCGGGGCCTTCGGTATCGGGCCGGTGGTCACACGCACGCAGGATTGGATCCCGGTGTTGCGCAACGTCTTGGGGTTTCTGGCAGGGGCTTTGGTGATCTACCTGGCTCCCATTGCTCGCCCGGCAGTGGATCGGCAGTAGCCGACTCTTGAAGTCGGATGGGCGTCCTTCCCTGCGAGCTCCAGTTCGCAGGGGACAAATGCTAGAATCGGTGAGCAGAAATTGCTGGTGTAGCTCAGTTGGTAGAGCACTCGACTTGTAATCGAGCGGTCGTCAGTTCGAATCTGACCATCAGCTTCTGGTGCCATGGAACTTGGCTCTGCTGTCTCCTCTCGCTGAAGCCGAACTCAGCTTCTACACTGGTGGTTAGATTGGCATTAGCGGGATCCCTGGGTCTTGTTGACAGGAGGCCAAGGCCGTTCCCTGCTCAGTTTGGCATACCTACTCAGCCGATTGGGTTGTTCTCCTGATTCTCCTTGGATGTCTATGTCCGGTCTCCCAGCCGCTACGGTTCGTCGATTGCAAAAGCTGCCCCAGGTGCCCTCCGTGTGGGAAGGGGATCGCCACAAGCTCTCAGGATCGCCACCCATGGGATCCCAGACAGAGGGGGAGTGCATTCTTTGGGTGGATGGCGTTCAGGGCGTGGTACGGGCCATGGAAGTGGTGCCCGCCGATTCTGGCTTTGAGCCGATGGTGCGAACCTTGATTGTGGCCATGGAGCGGCCCCATGCTGCCTCACCTGCTCGCCCCCAGAAGATCATCGTGCGGGATCGAGAGGTGCAATTTTTCTTGCGCGGCATTCTGCACCAGCTGGACATTAAGGTGGAATGCCAGCCGGAATTGCCTCTAATCGATGAGATCCTTCAGAGCTTTGAAGAGGCCAACGAACGGATCCCTCCCCCTCTGCCGGAACACTATGTTGAGTTGCTGGCCGGCAAAGCCCTTACCCTCTGGCGAGATGCTCCCTGGGATTACCTAGAGGATCACCAAATCTTGGCCATCGACCTAGATCACTGGGACATCCAAACCCTTTATGTCTCGGTCATGGGGCGGTTGGGCATGGAGTATGGGGTGCTTTTTTATCGCTCGCTGCCCTCTCTTAAACAGTTTCGCCAGGATGCGGCCCAGCCGGCCACTCCCGAAGAAATGGAGGAGGCTTTCCTCAGGCAAGATTGTCTCTATCTCACCTTCCAAGCTGGCAATCCTGAACTCAACGAACTGCCGGATCTGGACTTGGCAGAGTTGGATCCCGAGGAAATTGAGCCGAACTTTGGCACCATTCACCCCCTGGAAGGCTTGCGCGTGACTTTGCAGGAGGACGAGGCAGCGGTCTTATCGGTGGCCTTGGAAGCCTTGCATCGCTTCTTCAAGCAGTACCACCGCAAGCTGGAAGATGACTTTCGACCCTATCAAGGCCGGTACCGCATTCCCAATCCCCAAGAGAAGGGGACAACCCTTTCGGTGCAGGTGCGCACCCTGCCGGACGTGGCCGAAGAGCTGCTGCAGCTGGAAGGGGAGGCGGAAGAACCTGCCCAAACCCTGCTGCGGGATGATTTGGTGCCGGAAGGGGCGCAGATAGGTCTGGGGGTCTTGCCGTGGACAACGGTGGAAATGCTGCGGCGCACGGGGCAATGGCATCCCCTCCCCCAAAGCAAGCTGGTGAAAAATGGAGAAGGGCTGCCGGTGGTGATTGTGCGCACCTCTCGATCAAAAGCAAAGCAGCTCATCGAGAATTTGCGTGGGGAAGGTGGGCCGCAAGGCGTTTGTTTCAACACAGGGGTGGATCCCTTCGATGGCGATCGCTACGACTTGGAAATTGTGCAAACGGGCAATCGCGATCTGCACCTGTTTGGAGAGTTTCCCGAAGATGATCCCGTTCACTCCATGGCTCGCAAGCGCTGGGAGCGGCGTTGCCGGGATACGGGTGGCTATTGCGGCTTGGTGGTGGCGATGGGGGTGAATTCTACGCGCCCAGAGCTGCAAGTGCGCCACATTCTGGCCTTGTTTGAGATGCAGGCTTTGAACCCAACGGGACTGGGACTGGGGCCGATGGTGCGAATTAGCCGAGAATTGCCTTTGCCTTGACCGTCCAGATGGAGGCAGGTTAGGTGCTGCTGGTAACCTGAGCAACTTTCTCCCAGCCGGGATCCCTTCTTTCTATCTCTGGCAGGTTTACCGGGCGGTGATTCGGTTTTTCCAGGGATCCACGCTATCTTGGCTCTGGTTCTCTCCTGGGTGCTGACCGGCAAAATAGCTCGACAAAGCATCTCGACAAAGCATCTCGACAAAGCATACAGTGGCCCTATCATCTGGGGGCTCTGGTATTGACCCTCAGTTTGTGGCAAGTGCTTGGAGTTTAGGGCAAGGGATCCCAAGTATCCTGCCGCCGCAGGGTAGCTTGTCGCAGCCGAGCCAAGTTGGCCGATCCAGTGCAAAAGGCAACAATGCGCAGCTCCTCGATCACGGCGCGAAAGGTGTCCACCACTGCCTGCATCTGTCCTTGGGAGACGGCGTGTAAAGCGGGGGCGGCCATACCCACCACATCGGCTCCCAGACGGATAGCTTTGGCCGCGTCGATGCCATTGCGGATGCCGCCGCTGGCCACCAGGGGTAAGTCCGGCAGCAGGCGACGAATTTCCAGCAGGGACAAAGCCGTTGGGATCCCCCAATCCCTAAAGCTGTGGGCGATGCGTTTCTTGAGAGCATCTGGTTGGCGATGGGCCTCCACCTCGCTCCAACTGGTGCCGCCCGCTCCCGCCACATCTAGGGCCGCCACACCGCATTCGGCCAGCCGCTGGGCTACCTTAGCACTGAGGCCATTGCCCACTTCCTTCACCACCACGGGCACCGGTAACTGCGCCACCAACCGTTCGATGCGGCCATACAATCCACGCCAGTCGGGATCCCCTTGGGGCTGAACCGCCTCCTGGAGAGGATTGAGGTGCAGAATCAGCGCATCCGCCTCGATCATCTCCACCGCCCGTCGCGCCTGCTCCAACCCATAGCCGTAGTTGAGCTGAACGGCACCCAGGTTGGCCAGCAGCAGAATATTCGGGGCCACTTGGCGCACCTGGTAAGTCCGGGCCAGCTCTGGATGTTCCAAAGCTGCCCGCTGGGATCCCACCCCCATGGCAATACCCAACTGTTGGGCAGCGGCGGCCAGTTGTCGGTTTAGCTCATGGGCAGCCTCTGTTCCCCCCGTCATGCTGCTGATGAGCAGGGGTGCCTGTAGGCGTTTTCCCAAGAATTCGCAGCTTAGGTCGATCTCCGGCAACAGCAGCTCCGGCAGCGCCACATGCTCAAAGAAAAACCGCTCAAACCCGGTGCGGATCCCTTTGGCAGCCACATCCTGCTGCAGAACAATGTCCAGGTGATCCTGTTTGCGCTCGGAAATGGGGGGGAGAGAATCGGCCATCATGTCAGCAGTGCGGAGCACCTTGGTCTTGGTAGAGATTGTCAGTCTATAACGCCGCGCGCTGCCAAAAGCGAACAGCATTGCCCGTTCGCGCTAGCGGGACGGAGTCCAAGGTGACTCGCTATCTACTGGGACAGCAGTGCGGTTCCCGGTAGGGTGCCGGAGGCATAGCACTGTCGCGTCAGCGGTGCGGTTCCCGGTAGGGTGCCGGAGGCATAGCACTGTCGCGTCAGCGGTGCGGAGCACTATGATGTGGGCGGGATCCCAACCGAACAGCCATGCAACCCTTGCACATCTTGCTGGCAGAAGGCAACCCTCATCTGCGCAGCTTGCTGTGTTGGCATTTGCAACAGGCCGGACACCAAGTTTGGGAAGCAGAGACCCTTCGCCAAGCAAAGACTCTGCTGCAACACCAGCCCATTCACCTGCTGATTTTGGATGCGGAGCTGTCCAACCGCGGCGGGCTGCAATTGTGCCGGTGGGCCCATCGCCAGTACGATCTGCTGATTTTGCTACTCTCCCACCGGGGATCCGAAGCGGACATTATCGCCGGCCTAGAAGCAGGAGCGGACGATTACCTCACCAAGCCCTTTAGTATGCAACTGCTGGATGCCCACCTTCTAGCCTTGGCTCGGCGGCGACAGCGGCATATTCCTCCCACCTTTCTGCAGTACGGGGATCTCAAAATTGACCTGGTGCAACGGCGCGTCGCCTTGGCTGGGGAAGGGATCGACCTCACGCCCCAGGAGTTTAGCCTGCTGATGGTGCTGGTGCAGGCGGACGGGGATCCCGTCTCTCGTCTAGAGCTACTAGAGCGAGCATGGCCGGATTCCACCGATAACCCTCGCACCGTCGATACCCATATCCTCTCGTTGCGCAAAAAGCTGGAACGGGATCCGCGCCAGCCCAGCTTGATCCACACAGTGCGCAATGTCGGCTACTGCTTTGGCCTCAGCCCCCCGCTGCTTCAGGAACAGAAAACTCTGTCAGCCGCTGCAGGCGATTCAGGATCTGGGCCTCAGCGGCAGCGTCGTGGAGTCGCAGCGTCAGGCAAAGCACCTACTAAGGAATAGCTAGTTAACGTCAATTCCGCTAGGCAGAATCGGGATTGCTAAGTTGCAGCAGAGACCGGCGTACCCGCTGCTCCAGAGCCAGGTTGTGATGTTGGCGGCTGACCTGCAAAGCTGCCTGCAAATCCGAAAAAGCTGTTGCTTTATCTCCCATATTCCAGTAGGCCAGCCCTCGTCCGTACAAGCCATACTCGTCGGAGAGGTCGATGCGGTTCATATCCGCTTCCAGGCGAAAGGCCCGCTCGTAGTCGTCCAAAGCCGCTTTGATCTCCCCCAGCGCATAGAGAAGGTTGCCCCTGCTGTAGAGGACGTTGGGCTGTTGGGGTTCTATTTCTAGGCTGCGGCTGAGGTCGGCAATGGCCTCGTCAAAGTAATCACCACAGGCGTAGGTCACCCCCCGCTGGTAGTAGTGGGCTGGGCTGGGATCCCAGTAAATAGCCTGCGACCAATCGGACAAAGCCGCCTCCCAGGTGCCCAGGTAGCTGTGTAAACGGGCCCGCTGGGAATGGGCAAGCGCTGAGGTGGGATCCAAGCGAATGGCTTCATCCAGATGAGCTAGGGCCAAAGGCAGGGATCCCTGTTGCACGAGCAGGTTGGCCAAGCTGAGGTGGTGGGGGACGTTGGGGTGTAGGCGCACCAGCTCAGCAAACTCCGCCGTTGCTCCCTGGAGATCCCCCTGAGATTGACGAATCAGCCCGCGATAAAAATAGGGTTCTGGTCGCCGCGGGGCCAACCGGATCGCCTGGCCGAAATCCTCCAGGGCCTGGGGAACTTGGCCGAGGGCAAAGTAGGCTTCTCCCCGCAAAATGTAGGCGTTGGCCAGGCAGGGATCCCGTTGCAGAGCCAAGCTGAGCTGTTCAATAGCCCCCAGCAAATCCCGGTTCAGCCACCGTTCTCGACCACGGTTGTAGGCCAAGATGGCCGGACGGGTAAAGGCAGAGATGGCGGCTGCACCCACCAGGCCCATCACTGCCAAAAGACGATCCTGCCGCCAGCTGGCCATGCTCCCCAGCAACAGGGCAACCGCAATCAAAAGGCGCAAACCGGCAGAGTCGTGGGCTCTGAACATACTGCTCTGCACCGCTGTTACGAGCGTATCCTGTTTTTTTAATCTGCTCGCGAGCTTCTCTCTGATTCTGCCCGATTCGGCAGCGAAAAACGCCGAACAGCTCAAGCCCAAAAAGCTCCCGTAGCTCACTTGGATCAAGAGTAGAAAGGGGATCCCCGTGCTCCTCCCAACCCTTTAGCTTGTGGGGGTGTGGGGGTAGCTAAGCCCCGCACTGTACCCGTAGCGTCAGTGTCGGGATACAGATACCCCCACATGGTGTATGATGAGAGTAGTTGCACAAAACGGCTTTGCCGGAATCTGGTGCAGCTACGCGGTGGGACATCCCGTGTCTGCTCGCAGAGGGTTCTTGCGTAGGCTCCCCGATGAAGCGAGAAGCCCACACTGTACCCGTAGGGTCAGTGATGGGAGTATGTCACGCCCAGAGCATCAACCGCAGCTCATAGGGATCGTGCATATCGGGGTGAAAGGGCAGCAAGCGGATGGCTAACCCTTGCAAGCCGCTGGCCTCATAGCAAATCTGGCCGGAAAAGATGGCCCGATCCTCCAGCGTCTCCACATAGCGCAGGGAGATTGCCTGTCCTTTCTGAATCTGGCCATCATCCTTGACCGGCCCCTGATAAGCTTGCACAATCACATCCTGAGGTTGCAGGGATCCCAGCCGCACTTCCACCGTCACGGTGAGGGGATCCCTGGCCATCACCACTTGGTCATCCTGTGCCAAGGCAAGGCCGGCAGCGGCAGCTTTCTTCGGGGTTTCGATCTGGACGTTGAGAACCTGGATGTTGTACCAATGCTCCTGCAGGTGGTTTTGCCAACGAACGAACTGGCGGGCCGACTCGAAGTGGTCACGGCGCATGCGGTCGAAGTAGTTGCTGAGAGGAATGTAGGCTCGCTGGACGTACTCCAACACCATGCGCTGCGTGCTGAACTGGGGGCAATTGAGGCGAATCGCCTGCTTCATGCGCTGGATCCACTGATGGGGTAGGCCATCGCTGCCGCGCTGGTAGAAGAGAGGGGCAACCTCTTGTTCCAGCAGGTCGTAGAGGGCATTCGACTCCACCTCATCTTGATAGGCGCGATCCTCATACTCCTCACCGCGACCAATGGGCCAGCCGGTCTGGTAATAGTCAGCCTCGTCCCACCAGCCGTCCAAAATACTGAGGTTCTGTCCACCGTTGGCTGCCGCCTTCATGCCACTGGTGCCGCTGGCCTCCCGGGGGCGCAAGGGGTTGTTCAGCCACACATCCACCCCGGCCACCATCAAGCTGGTGACATACATGTCGTAGTCCTCAATGAAAACCAAGCGCTGGCGAAACTCCGGCTGCCGCGACACCTGCACGATCTGGCGGATCAGCTCTTTGCCGGGTATGTCGCGGGGGTGGGCCTTGCCGGCAAAGATAAACTGCATCGGGTACTGAGGATGGTTGAGCAAAGCCTTGAGCCGTTCCAGGTTGTGGAACAAAAGGGTGGCCCGCTTGTAGGTGGCAAAGCGGCGGGCAAACCCAATGGTAAGCACCTCCGGGTTGAGGGCCTCAGAGGCCCGTTGGATCTCAGCCGCTGAGGCAGCCCGTTTCTGGAGCTGTTCCATCAAGCGCTCGCGGGTAAAGTTAATCAGGCGGGAGCGGCTGCGCTCGTGGGCCCGCCACAATTCCCCATCCGGAATCCGATCCACCTTTTGCCAGAGGGGATCCGAAGGAGGAGCCTCTGCCCAATCCGGCCCCAGGTAGCGGTCGTAGAGGGCTTGGTTCTCCTCCCCCACCCAGGTGCGGACATGTACCCCGTTGGTGATGGAAGTAATCGGCACTTCTTCCAGCGGGATCCCAGGCCACAGCCGGCTGAACATCTTGCGGGAAACCGCCCCATGCAGCTTGCTCACACCGTTCACAAAAGAGGCCATGTTGATGGCCAGCACTGCCATGCTGAAGGGAGATTGGAAGTCGCCAGTATTTTCCCGTCCCAAAGCCAAAAAGCGCTCCCGGCTCAGGCCCATCTGGCTGTAGTAGAAGCCGAGGTAGTAATCGATCTTGTCGGGCGGGAATAGGTCGATCCCGGCAGGTACCGGCGTGTGGGTGGTAAACATCTGGCTGGACTTGGCCACCTGCCAGGCCTCTTCAAAGCTCAGCCCCTGCTCCACCATCAACAGGCGAATCCGCTCTACTGCCAAAAAGGCCGAGTGCCCTTCGTTCATGTGGTAGACGGTGGGATGGATGCCAAGGGCGCGCAAAGCCCGCACGCCGCCGATCCCCAGCATCATCTCCTGGTGGATGCGCAGATCTTGGTCGCCACCGTACAGCTCATCGGTGATGTCTTGGTCGTACTGGCTGTTGGGCTCGATGTTGGTGTCCAGAAGATAGAGGGGCACCCTCCCCACCGTCACCTTCCAAATGCGGGCGAACACCTTGCGGTTGGGATAATCCACCTCAATGCGAATTTCGCGGCCCTCCGCATCTCTCTGCAGCTCCAGGGGCATGTTAAAGAAATCGTTAACTGGGTAGCGTTCCTGCTGCCAGCCGTCGGGGTTGAGGTACTGGCGGAAATACCCCTTTTGGTAGAGCAAGCCCACACCCACCAGGGGCAAGCCCAGGTCGCTGGCCGCCTTGAGGTGATCCCCGGCCAAAACCCCCAAGCCGCCTGAGTAGAGGGGTAGACAATCGGCCAAGCCAAACTCGGCCGAAAAATAAGCGTAGCACTCCCCTTCCACCGCTTGGGCCGAACGATACTTGCGGTACCAAGTGTCTTCCTGCAGATAGCTCTGCAGTTGTTGGCTGGCCCGTTCCAACTGGGCCAAAAAGCCGGGATCCTCCGCCAATTCATCCAGCCGTTCCTGCCGGATCCGACCCAGAAGAGCCACCGGGTTGTGGGCACAGGCATCCCACAGATCGGGATCCATGCGCCGGAATAGGCTGCGGGTTTCTACGTTCCAACTAAAATGCAGGTTGTAAGCCAACAAGCGCAGACTTTCCAGCGGAGTAGGCAGGTAGGGAGTGACCTTAAACGTGCGTAGCGGCTTCATAAAGAATCCGGGAAGAGCGTTGTTTCCACTGTCAGGCTACCTTGCCCTCAGCCTGAGGGCGTGGCTTTTTAACTTGAATGTCGATTTGTAATCCAGTGGATGCTGAGCTGTAATCCAACGGCTGCTCGAACTCCCTCAGGGCTCTATTTGGGATGGATCCGACTGCGCCCCTGGCCGATACGATCGCTGCCATTGCCACTGCGGTAGTGCCTGAACAGGGCAGTGTGGGGATTGTGCGCCTTTCCGGGTCACGAGCCCTTCCCATTGTCCAAGCCATCTTTACCCCTGCCCGCCGCAACGCAGTCTGGGAGAGCCATCGGCTCCTCTACGGCTGGATCCGCGACGAGAAAGGCCAAATCCTAGACGAAGCGCTGGCCGTTTGGATGCAGGCCCCCCGTTCTTACACCCGCGAAGATGTGACAGAGCTGCATTGCCACGGTGGCATCATGGTGGTTCAGGCCACGTTGCAACAATGCCTGCGGCAGGGGGCGCGGCTGGCTCAGCCGGGGGAGTTTAGCCTGCGCGCTTTTCTGAATGGCCGCATTGACCTCACCCAGGCCGAGAGTGTGGCCGATCTGGTGGCGGCCCGCTCCCCTCAGGCGGCCCGGATGGCCCTAGCAGGCTTGCAGGGTAAGTTAGGGGGATCCATTCGCGCCCTGCGCCAGGAGCTGCTGGGTTTGTTGGCAGAAATTGAGGCTCGCCTCGACTTTGAAGAGGATCTGCCCCCCTTGGATGTTGCCGCTTGGCAGGCCCGGCTCCAAGCTATTCAAGCCCAGATGCAAGCCCTGCTGGCCACGGCAGAACGGGGACAACTGCTGCGCACCGGGGTGAAGGTGGCCATTGTCGGGAGGCCCAATGTGGGCAAGTCCAGCCTGCTCAATGCTTGGTCAGGACAGGATCGGGCCATCGTCACCGATCTGCCCGGCACCACCCGCGACGTGGTGGAATCCCACCTGGTGGTGAAAGGGATCCCCGTTCAACTGCTGGACACTGCCGGCATCCGCGCCACCGAAGATCCGGTGGAACGGCTGGGGGTGGAGCGCTCCCAACGCCTAGCCCAGGCTGCCGATGTGCTGGTACTGGTCATCGACGCCCAAGCGGGCTGGACGGCTGCCGACGCCGCCATCTACGAGTCGATCCGCCATCGCCCCCTCATCCTGGTGATCAACAAAACCGACCTCGCCCCGCCAGAGGGGATCCCTCTCCCCCCCGAAATTGCCCACCGCGTCCCCACGGTTGCCGCCCAAGGGAAAGGGATCCCGGAGCTGGAAAAAGCCCTGGAGCAGCTCGTCACCCAGGGACGTCCCCAGCCCAATCTGGAGATAAGCCTGAACCAGCGGCAGGCCGCTGCCCTCCAACAAGCCCAAGCCAGCCTGGAACAGGTGGGGCAGGCCATCCAAGCTCAGCTCCCCCTGGACTTTTGGAGCATCGACCTACGGGGCGCCCTGCATGCCCTTGGCCAGATCACTGGCGAGGAGATCTCGGAATCGGTGCTGGATCAGATCTTCAGCCGCTTCTGCATCGGCAAGTAACTCTATAGACTCCTCCTAACTCATACTCATTTTGAGTTTGTGTTACTATGGGCTCAGTTGGGAAGCCGAAGCGGATCCCCGATAATGGAAACACAATTAGGAGATTAGGCATGGTTACCGCCGAGAAAACCCGTCTCTACCCCACCCAGATCGATTTGCCAGCAGAGGCTCGCGCGCAACTGGTGGAGCTGCTCAACCAGTCCTTGGCAGACACGTTGGATCTGAAGACGCAGGTGAAACAGGCCCACTGGAACGTTAAAGGCATGCACTTCATCGCCTTGCACGAGATGTTCGACACTTTTGCCAGCACCCTGGAAAACTACGTGGACATGCTGGCGGAACGGGTTACGGCGCTGGGGGGCATCGCCCGCGGCACGGCTCGCATCGTTGCCCAAACCTCCACCTTGCCGGAGTACGATCTGGCCGCTGAAGAGGGTCGGGATCACCTGCAGGCTTTGGCAGCCCGTTACGCTCAATATGCAGCTTCCGTCCGCCGCAACATTGACCGCACCACCGAACTGGGGGATGCCGACACAGCAGACCTGTTCACCGAGATCTCGCGCCAGATTGACAAAGATCTTTGGTTTATCGAGGCTCACCTGCAGGCGTGACGCCAGCGAGGCCAGTCACAGGCAAGTGGATCAAGCAAAATGGGCGTTAACGTTCCCCTCCTGTATTTGGTGGCTCTGGCCAGTATCCTCGGCGTGGCGGGCTTCTTTGTCCTGCGGGAGGTGCTGCGGGTACGGGCCCAGGAAAAGGTCATCCGTGAGCTGCAGCCCCGCCTGAGCAAAGGCAAGGGATCCCCGCAGGAGCACTACGAGTTGGGCAGCGTCTATTTGCAAAAAGGCCTCTACGACCAGGCGGTTGCCCAGCTTAAAAAAGCCCTAGAAGTGGCCGGGGAGAACATTCCCCCCGTCTGCAACGCCCTCGGTTTTGCCTACTTCAGCCAGGGGCAGTACGACTTGGCCATCCGTTACTACAAGGATGCCGTGGCTGCGGATCCCGGTTATGTAACTGCTTGGAACAATCTGGCCCATGCCTATGAGAAGAAAAATCTCTATGGCCCAAGCCTGGAAGCTTACGAAACTGCCCTGAAGTTGGATCCCCGAAATGCCATTGCTAAGCGGCGCTCGGAGTCTCTGCGCAAACGGTTGCAGCCCAGCCCCTGAGGATCCCATCTGCAATTTCATCCGCAGAAATACTCTTGACCGCATACTCTTGACCGCAGCACAGTTGTCCATAGGAGTTGGCTCTAAAGACTCCATCCTGCCTGTGCAGGCACTTCCTTATCCTCTCAAAAGAAGATTGATAATATTGAAATCTTGAGCGCAAATGTAAGATCCGGTATCGTGTTGCCTGGGCTGGTATTATGTCTTAAATAAAACGAGAGGCCATTTCATGGATTCGCAATCGGTAGCACCTGTGGTTTTGGTGATCCTGGATGGCTGGGGTTATCGGGATGCTCTCGATGGCAACGCGGTGCTGGCTGCGGAAACCCCTGTCCTGGATAGCCTTTGGGCTGCCTATCCCCACACCCTGCTGCAAGCTTCGGGTCGGGCCGTGGGCCTGCCGGCAGGACAGATGGGCAACTCTGAAGTCGGGCACCTGACCTTGGGGGCAGGGCGGGTGGTGCCGCAGGAATTGGTGCGCATCAGCGACGCGATAGAGACAGGATCCCTTTTCCAGGATCCCTTGTTGATGCAAGTTTGTCGCCAGCTCAGAGAGCGAGGGGGCCGTTTTCACTTCGTTGGCCTTTGCTCCGAGGGGGGGGTTCACTCCCACATCGACCATCTCTATGGGTTGCTCAAGCTGGCGGCCCAGGCTGAGATTCCGGCCTATGTCCACGCCATCACCGATGGCCGCGACACCTTGCCCCGCGATGGTGCCAGGGTTCTGGCCGCCCTGGAAAAAGAGCTGCAATGGCTAGGCAATGGCGTCATCGCCACCCTGAGCGGACGCTACTACGCCATGGATCGGGATCGCCGTTGGGAGCGCACCCAAAAGGCCTACGAGATCATGACCCAAGACGGCCCTGGCCGTGGACAAAGCGCCGCGGAGGTGATGGAAGCTTTCTATGCCCAGGATCTCACAGACGAGTTCATCCCGCCCACCCGCCTGGCTCCGGGGGCTGTGCAGCCGGGAGATGCGGTGCTTTTCTTCAACTTCCGCCCAGATCGCGCCCGCCAACTTACCCAAGCCTTTGTCTGCCCAGACTTTTCGGGTTTTCAACGCCCCTTGCTGCCGGCTCTCACCTTCATCACCATGACTCAGTACGAGGCGGATCTGCCGGTGCAGGTGCTGTTCAAGCCCCAGAACCTGAATCACCTGCTGGGCCAAGTGGTGAGCGAGGCCGGCCTCAAGCAATTGCGCATTGCCGAGACGGAAAAATACGCCCATGTCACCTACTTCTTCAACGGCGGCATTGAGCAGCCCTTCCCCGGCGAGGATCGCATCCTGGTGCAAAGCCCGCTGGTGACCACCTACGACCAGGTGCCAGAGATGTCGGCAGTGGAAGTGACCGACAAGGCGATAGAGGCCATCGCCCGCCGCGAATACAGCCTGGTGGTGCTCAACTATGCCAATCCCGACATGGTGGGCCACACCGGCAACTACGAAGCCACCATCCGCGCTTTGGAGACGGTAGATCGCTGTTTGGGCCGGCTGCTGGCGGCAGTGGTAGATGCGGGAGGCACTACTTTGATCCTGGCGGATCATGGCAATGCAGAGCTGATGTGGGATGAGAACGGCAACCCCTGGACGGCCCACACCACCAACCCCGTTCCCTGCATTCTGGTGGAGGGGGAAAGGCGTAAAATCCCCGGCTGTGGCGGCGATGTCAAGTTGCGCTCCGACGGCACTTTGGCCGACGTGGCCCCCACCCTGCTGGAGATCTTGGGCCTGCCTCAGCCCCCCGAAATGACAGGACGTTCGCTTTTGCAGCCGGCAGAATACACCATCCTCCAGCGGCAACCCAGCCCTGTGGGGCGCTAGATCCAGGGATCCCTTACTCCGTCACTGGGATCCCTTCTTGGGCCAGCCATGCTGTTAGCTCTCCCCAGTTGCGATAGACAGCCAGAACCCGTGAGCGATCGGGGTGATAGGGGGCAGCCAAGCGCTCCAACTGCAAAAAGCGGGCCTGGGGAGGGATCACCGCCGCTTCGGGATCGGGGGGAGTGGGTCGGCGCAAGGAGCTGCTGTAGCCGCGGTAGATCAGCACCAGATCAGACTCTCCCTCGCTTTCCACCTCCACCTGCAGCACCTCTTGCGGGTGGTCTTGGCTATAGCGCTCCAAGGCCAAGGGCCAAGGCAGGGCCCTCATGCTTCCAGTTCCCCCTTATCAGTTCCGGGTCGCAGCCGCCAGACAAAGTAGAGGCTGTAGAGCAGGTAGGCCACCAGCCCCCAGGCCCCCACGCTCCCCAGCAGCTCCGGCGATACATTGGGATGGAAGATCTCCCGAAACCCCAGCGGTGGCCCAAACCAAGCCCGGCACTCCTCTGGCAGAGAAGTGCGGAAAGCACAGGGCACAAAGGCCCCCGAAAAGAGGATCCCGGCCCCCATATAACCAGTCAGGCCCCACCGCCAGAGCAAAAAGGCTCGCGCCGCCCAGGTTCTCGACTGCTCGAGAGCAGCACTCCAGTCCCGCCAAAACCAAAGACAAACCAAGATCAACAGCCGCGCCATTGCTCCACTGAGAAAGCTGACGGGCAGGCCCCCAATCATCAGGTACACCGTCACCGCCAAGAGGCTCGATACCCGCCAATAAACGATCAATAGCTGAATCAAGGGCCGCAACCCCACCGCAAAAGCCCAAATCAGCAGCAGCAATGGCATCACCACCGTCAGCGCCACTGCCAAGCGGTAGTCCAGCCAGATTGCATCCACCAGCCAACTCTGGGGAGTCATCCTCACCCTCTGCCACTCCTGCCCCTTAGTATATGAAACCTGGGGGATCCAGGACGGGACACAGAGAGTTACGGAATGTTAACGCCTGCTGACCATCCCCAGCAAAACTTTACACCAGACAGCTTTCAGAAAGTTTTCCATTTTGCCGCTACCGATCCCCGAAAGTGGTAGATTCTTAGCTAGCTCCTCAGAGGAGTATCCCTGTCGTTCGGAAGGCCAGCTGCCTGTCTGAGCGACCAGCGGAGTCTCCTTCAGGCCTTGGCCCAACTTAATCTCATTAAGTATTGTTACTTAATCGTGTTATCTTGGGTTAAGGTCAAACCTTGAGAGGCATGACCTCGGAACCATGGCCCGTTCTTCCAGACTCCTCTCTCACAGTTCTACCCGTTGGAAGGCGACCCAGTGGAAGCCCAGACCACTGCCTCCCTTGGAGAATGCACCTCCTTCTCCGAAGCGGGAGGAAGAGACAGGGGATCCAGTTGCGTCAGAGCCACCCCTTGCCCTGGGGAAGCCCGATTTGGCGAGGAAGGTGAAGGGTGGAGCTAGGGGGGCAGCAGTTGCTGGCAGCGGGAGCTATGAAGCGCTGCAGCTGTGGCTGGTGCTGGTTACCTTGGGGGTAAGTCTGGCCATTGCCGTGGGAGTGGCCCTGGTTTACTCTCTGGGGGTAGCTGCCAACTACTTGCTGGGGGCGGTTGTTGGCGTGGTTTATCTGCGCATGCTGGGCCGCGGCGTAGCGGAGCTGGGCAAAAGCCGCAACCGTTTGGGGGTGACGCGTTTGGCTCTGTTTGTCGGGCTGATCGTTTTAGCCACTCAGGTGAAGTCTTTACAGATATTGCCCATTTTCCTGGGGTTCATGACCTACAAGGTCACCCTGCTCATTCATCTTGTCCAGACCTTGACCCGTTCATCTTCTTCTGTGTGATGCCCATGAACCTGTCCTTCTCCTCTCCTCCTCTTTTGGCAGAACTCGAGGTCGGCCATCACCTTTACTGGCACCTGGGCAAATTCACGGTTCACGGGCAGGTTTTGATCGCCAGCTGGATCGCCATTGCCCTGATCTTGACGGTGGTTATCTTGGGCACCCGTCAACTGCAGCGGGAGCCGGCTGGTCTGCAAAACTTTGTCGAGTATGCCCTGGAATTTGTGCAGAGCATTGCCCGTGCCCAGATTGGCGAGAAAAACTTCCGGCCCTGGGTACCCTATGTCGGCACCTTGTTCCTGTTTATCTTTGTCTCCAACTGGATGGGCAACCTCTTCCCGTGGAAGCTGATTCCTCTGCCGGAAGGGGAGCTGGCCTCTCCCACCAACGACATCAACACCACTGCCGGGTTGGCGCTGCTCACCAGCATCATGTATTTCGTGGCCGGCATCAGCAAGCGGGGGCTGTCTTACTTCAAAAAATACATCGAGCCTACCCCGATTCTGCTGCCCATCAATGTTTTGGAAGATTTCACCAAGCCCCTCTCCCTGAGTTTCCGTCTGTTCGGCAACATCCTGGCAGAAGAGCTGGTGATAGCGGTGTTGGTGTTGCTGGTGCCTCTGTTTATCCCAGTGCCGGTGATGATTTTGTTTCTGTTTACGGGGGCAATTCAGGCTTTGATCTTCTCAACCCTCTCGGCAGCTTACATTGGAGAGGCGCTGGAAGGTCATGGAGGAGGGGATCACCACGATTGATCCCGCTGGTCGGTCGATCCATCTTGAACTTTTTCGGGAGGATCATCTCAAATGGGTCAGCGCAAGGGATCCCTTCTTTTGGTAAGGTTTGTTGGGGCTGACAGATTGGTTCTGAAAGCCGCCGACAAGGGAGTGATTTGAGGCTGTAGTGTATCAGACCCAATCACCTCTGAAGCTCAAGAGACGTTGTTGTTGTGTCAATCACCAAGGAGCATCTCACTATGGATCCGTTAACCTCTGCTGCTTCTGTTCTGGCTGCTGCTCTGGCCATTGGTCTGGGATCCCTGGGCCCTGGGATCGGACAGGGGAACGCCGCTGCTGCTGCGATGGAAGGGGTGGCCCGCCAACCTGAGGCGGAAGACAAGATCCGCGGCAACCTGCTGGTTAGCCTGGCCTTCATGGAAGCTCTGACCATCTACGGCTTGGTGGTGGCTTTGGTGCTCTTGTTTGCCAACCCCTTCGCCTAGTGTCCTACGGGGGCGGGCCGCAGCGATGGCCGAGGTGAGCCATATCCGCCCCCCAACCCGGCCTGACGGTAGACCTAAGTTTCTGTTGGGGTCATAACACCCATGCTCTTCCAAACTCTATTGGCTGTTGAAGCGGCTGAAAAAGGTGGTCTTTTCGATCTGGATGCCACCCTGCCCCTGATTGCCATTCAGTTTTTGCTGTTGGTGGCAGTGCTCAACTCCCTCTTCTATGAGCCGGTTACGCGGGCT
Organism: Synechococcus sp. W55.2; assembly: GCF_047461635.1. Classification (NCBI taxonomy): domain Bacteria; kingdom Bacillati; phylum Cyanobacteriota; class Cyanophyceae; order Synechococcales; family Synechococcaceae; genus Synechococcus; species Synechococcus sp. W55.2. The sequence goes on from NZ_JANSHM010000004.1 coordinate 81,316, forward strand.
ATCGACAGCCGCAGCGACTACATCCGCACCACTCAAGCGGAAGCCCAAGAGCGGTTGGACAAGGCGGTGTCGTTGACCCGACAGTATGAGTCTGAGATCAGCCAGGCCCGCTTGCAAGCCCAGCAGGTGATCGCTGAGGCAGAGGCTGCAGCTGCTCGCATTCGTTCCGAGAAACTGGCTGCTGTGCAGGCAGAGATCCAGCAGAAGCTGGAGGCGGCGCGGCTACAGGTCGAGCAAGAGAAGCAGGCAGCCCTCGAACAGCTGCAGCAGCAGGTGGATGCCATTGCCGCCCAGATTACCCAGAAACTGTTGGGCAGTGCTCGTTAGATCGCTGGTTGGAAGTACTTTTGGAGGAGCTTGCGATGCCTGTGTGGAGTTGGGTGGCCGGTTGGATCTTGGCTGTGGCCGAGACCACGGAGCTACTCCCAGAAGCCAAGGCAGGAGAGGGGGATCTCTTGGCCAAGATTCTCGAGAGCAACCTGATCAACATCGCGATCATTCTCACCTTGCTGTTTATCTTGGGTCGCAAAGTGGTGGGAGAAGCCCTGGCCAAGCGGCGGGAGGGGATCCTAGAAGAACTGCGGCAGGCGGAGCAGCGCAAGCGGGAAGCCATCGAGAGGCTGGCGGAGGAGCAGCAAAAGCTGGCCCAGGCTCAGCAGGAGGCTGAACGTATCCGCAAGCAGGCGGAAGCCAACGCCGAAGCCCGTCGGCAAGAGTTGTTGGAGCAGGCGGAGCGGGAAGTGGAGCGGCTGCGGGCCAATGCTGAGAAAGAGTTGTCCAGCGAGCAGGAGCGGATTCTTCAAGAGTTGCGTCGGCAGATCGTTCGCCAAGCCTTGAGCAAGGTGGAGCAGGAGCTGCCGCAGCACCTCAACGAAGAGACCCACCGCAGCCTGATCGAGAAAGGGATCCAAATGATTGCCCGCTAACTCTCAAGGAGGAGAAAGGTATGATCAGCAGCACAATGGCTGAGAAGGTGGTGGATCCCTATGCCGAGGCTCTCATTGCCCTTGGATCTGGCCAGGGATTGCTGGACACTTTTGCCGCCGATATGCGCTTTATTGCCGAGGTTCTGCGGGCTGCGCCGGAGCTGGGCCAGTTTCTCGCCAACCCGGTGATCAAGGCCGAGGCCAAAAAGAACCTGTTGCAGCAGGTGTTTGCCGAGCAGATCCACCCTCTGCTGCTCAATGCGCTGAAGTTGTTGACCGACCGCCGCCGTATCATGTTTCTCGGGGCCGTCTGCCGGCGCTTTTTGGATCTGCAACGGAAGCTCCAGAACATTGTCCTGGCCGAAGTGACGACGGCGATACCCTTGACGGAAGCTCAGCAGCAATCGATTCGCGAGCGGGTGATGGACTTCACGCGGGCCAGCGGCGTGGAGTTGCAAACTGCTCAGGATCCAGAGCTGCTGGGAGGGGTGGTCATCAAGATCGGATCCCAGGTGATCGACCTCAGCTTGCGTGGACAGTTGCGTCGGCTGGCCTTGCAGTTGGCCTAAGTTGGTTTTTGAGGATCCCTTCCCATTACTTGAGAGGACTGCTATGCCTACCATTCGCCCAGACGAGATTAGCACCATCATCAAACAGCAGATTGAGCAGTACAACCAGGAGATGCAGGTCTCCAATGTGGGGACAGTTCTGCAGGTGGGGGATGGCATTGCCCGCATCTACGGTTTGGATAAGGTGATGGCCAGCGAGCTGCTGGAATTTGAGGATGGCACCACCGGTATTGCCCTCAACCTGGAAGAAGACAACATCGGTGCCGTGCTGATCGGCTCCGGGCGGAATATCCAAGAGGGATCCACCGTCAAATCCACGGGCAAGATTGCCAGCATCCCGGTGGGGGAAGCCCTCTTGGGCCGCGTGGTGGATCCCCTGTGCAACCCCCTCGACGGCAAAGGCCCGATCCAGTGTACGGAGTCTCGCCTGATCGAATCTCCGGCACCTGGCATTGTCGATCGCCGCTCTGTGTACGAGCCCCTGCAAACCGGCATTACCGCCATCGATGCCCTGATCCCCATCGGGCGGGGGCAGCGGGAACTGATCATCGGCGACCGCCAAACCGGCAAGACCACCGTTGCTGTGGACACAATCCTGAACCAAAAAGGGCAGGATGTGATCTGCATTTACGTGGCCATTGGTCAGAAGCAGAGCACCATCGCCCAGGTGGTGGGCATCCTGACCGAGCGAGGGGCTATGGACTACAGCATTGTGGTGGCTGCCGGCGCCGATAGCCCGGCCCCGTTGCAGTGGCTGGCCCCCTACTGTGGCGCCACCATTGCTGAATACTTCATGTACCAGGGCAAACACACCCTGGTGGTCTATGACGACCTCTCCAAGCAGGCGGTGGCTTATCGGCAAATGTCGCTGCTGCTGCGCCGTCCACCCGGTCGGGAAGCTTATCCTGGGGATGTGTTCTACCTGCACTCGCGGCTATTGGAGCGAGCCGCCAAGCTGAGCAGCCAACTGGGAGAGGGATCCATGACGGCACTGCCGATCGTGGAAACCCAGGCCAATGACGTGTCGGCCTACATTCCCACCAATGTTATCTCCATCACCGATGGGCAGATCTTCTTGGAATCGGATCTGTTCAACGCTGGCATCCGCCCGGCCATCAACGTCGGGATTTCCGTCAGCCGCGTCGGCTCGGCAGCTCAGACCAAGGCGATGAAAAAGGTGGCTGGCTCCATCAAGGTGGAACTGGCGCAATACCGCGATCTGGAGGCCTTTGCCCAATTTGCCTCTGACCTGGATGAGGCTACCCAAAAGCAACTGGCCCGCGGCCAACGGCTGCAGGAGTTGCTGAAGCAGCCACAGTACTCTCCCCTGTCTCTGGATCAGCAGGTGGCCATTATCTATGCGGGAACACGAGGCTATTTGGATGACATTCCGGTGGAGAAGGTCTCCAGCTTCAAACAGGGCCTTTTGGCTTACCTGGGCACCACCCATCCCAAGTATGGCGAGATCGTCCTCTCCACCAAGCAGCTCACCGACGAGGCAGAAGAAATCTTGAAAACGGCCATCACAGAGTTCAAGCAGAGCTTCGTGGCCAAGGCGGCCTAGGGTGACGCGGATCTCTCCTGGCCCGGATCCCTGTCGACCACCAAAATAGAGGGAGTAGGTTATGGCAAACCTCAAGCGCATCCGCGATCGCATCAAGGCGGTGAAAAACACCCGCAAAATTACCGAGGCCATGCGGCTGGTGGCAGCAGCTCGGGTGCGGCGCGCCCAAGAGCAAGTGATGGCCACCCGTCCCTTCGCCGACCGGCTGGCCCAGGTTTTCTATCGACTGCAGACGCGGCTGCGACTGGAGGATGTCAACTTGCCTCTGCTGAAGCAGCGGCCCATCCAGACGGTGGGGCTGTTGGTGGTGGCCGGGGATCGGGGCTTGTGCGGAGCCTACAACGCCAACGTGATTAAGCGCACCGAGGAGCGGGTTCGCGAGCTGCAGGAGACAGGGCAGCAGGTGCAGCTTTACCTGGTGGGCCGCAAGGCGGTGCAGTATTTCCAGCGGCGCTCCGCTCCCATCGCCAAGACCTACGTGAATTTGTCGCAGATCCCCACGGCGGCTGAGGCTGCCCAGATTGGGGATCAGCTCCTCTCGGCCTTCTTGTCGGAGAAGGTGGACAAGGTAGAGCTGCTCTATACCCGCTTTGTCTCTTTGATCAGCTCCCGTCCGGTGGTGCAATCCCTGTTGCCCCTCGATCCGTCGCGGTTGGCCACTCAAGACGATGAAATTTTTCGTCTTTTGGTGCGGGGCGGAGAGTTTACTGTCGAGCGCAGCAAAGTCATCGCAGCGGTCTCGGCCCCACCTCAGGACATGATCTTTGAGCAGGATCCCGTGCAGATTTTGGATGCACTGCTGCCGCTGTACCTGAACAACCAGTTGCTACGGGCCTTGCAGGAGGCGGCGGCCAGCGAATTGGCAGCTCGCATGACGGCCATGAACAACGCCAGCGACAATGCCAGCGAGCTCATTCGCACGCTGGGTCTTGCCTACAACAAAGCTCGCCAGGCGGCTATTACCCAGGAGATCCTGGAGGTGGTGGCCGGAGCGGAGGCCTTGTAGGGTTCTCAAAGGAGATCCCCTGAGGAGCCGAGGTTGCGTTGCCGCGCCATCTGGGAGTTGAGCAGAACCACCGGCAAAATCCCCACTAAGACAATGGCCAAAGCCGGTGCCCCTGCCTCCGCGAGACGCTCATCGGCTGCCAAGCGGTAGGTTTGCACCGCCAAGGTGTCGAAGTTGAAGGGCCGCAGCACCATCGTGGCCGGCAGCTCCTTCATCACATCCACAAATACCAGCAGCATAGCCCCCAAGAGGCCACCCCTCATCAAGGGCAAATGCACCTGCCACAGGGTGCCCAGGGATCCCTGTCCCAGGCTGCGGGCTGCCTCATCCAAACTGGGGGGAATGCGCAGCAGCGTGGCCTCGACGGTGGCCAAAGCCACGGCCAAAAACCGCACCAGGTAGCCGAACACCAAAGCCGTGAGGGTGCCACTGATCACCAGGCCAGGTGGCTGTTGCAGCACCACCTGCCGCAGGTAGCTCAGCAGTTGATCCAACCACCCTAGGGGAATCAGAACCCCCACTGCAATCACCACCCCAGGCAGCGCATAGCCCAGAGAAGACAACTGCACTGCCAGCCGCAGGCCCCACGGGGATCCCGCCCGTCCTAGCCCCTGCATGCGCAGCCCGTAAAGCACCACCACCGACACGGAAACAGCAATGATAGCCGTGATGGTGGATAGCCAAAAGCTGTTCTGGGCGTAGCTCCAAAAGCGGCGACCCAACTCCCCCTGCCGCAGGGTCATGTGGAGCAGAATCAAGGCCGGCACGACGAAGCCCAGCCCAATTGGGATCCCACAGGCCAGCCAGGCCCCCACCGCCCGGATCCCTTGTAGGCGGTAACGGGTTGGGGTGGGTTTGAACCCTTGGCGATAGTAGCGCGCCCGCCGGCGGGAGAATTGCTCCACCGCCATCAGCAGCAGCACCAGCAGCAACAGCAGAGCGGAAAGCTGAGCCGCCGCCACCGGATTGCCCAGGGCCGTCCAGGTGCGGTAGATGCCGGTTGTAAAGGTATCTACCCCGAAATAGCTGACGGTGCCGAAATCGTTGAGGGTTTCCATCAAGGCCAGCAGACAGCCGGCCACGATCCCCGGTCGGGCCAGCGGCAAAGCCACCTTGAAAAAGCTAGCCCAAGGCCCGTAGCCCAAGGAGCGGCTTACCTCTAAGCAGGCCACCGATTGCTCCTGAAAGGCCAGCCGGGCCGAGAGGTAAACATAGGGATAGAGGGTGAGGATCAGCAGCAGGATCGCCCCCCACAACGAGCGAATGTTAGGGAACCAGTAGTCGCCGATCCCCCAACCTGTTACCCGCCGCAGCCAGATCTGGAAACCGCCGGTTACCTGCAAAAAATCGGTGTAGGCGTAGGCCAACACATAGGTGGGGGCCGCCAGGGGCAGCACCAACATCCACTCCAGCCAGGCCCGCCCCCAAAACTGACACATGGTCACCAGCCAGGCAGTGCCACTGCCCACCAGGATGACCCCCGCCGCCACCCCTGCCATCATCACCAGGCTATTGCGCACATAAAGCCCCAAGACCGTATCGGCCAGGTGCTCCCAAACCTGCCGCTCGTCCGCAAAAAGGCTGAGCAACACCGTAAGGACAGGAACGAGAATGAGACCGCTGAGGGTCAGAGTCAGAAGCGCCCAGCCGTTCAGAGGAAAGAAGCCACTTCCCGGCAGAGATTTGCTCAACAACTTCAACCTCATCTCTTTGTCCATCTCAACAGGCGGGAGCTACCTCTTGAGCAACTCCTGGGGAAGAAAAGGGGATCCTCCAGGGATCCCCAACCAAGTTTTCTCTCAAAACAAGCTCTTGGGCAGCTTAACGAAATAAACGATGTTCTCGTCTTGCTTGTTACCAAGGTAAGGCATAGTTTTTTCTTGAACCGCGCCCTTTTCCGAGACGATGCCAAAGTCGTCGTCGTTAACTATCGCTAGGGTAGTTGAGTTGAGAATGGCCAACCCCTCGGGCTTGTCGTGGGGATAATTGGGGATCGACATAATGTCAAATACTTCTTCTTTGGAAACGGGCTTGATCCCCGCTGCAATGATTTCCTCTTGGGTTAACTGCTCCAGAGTCTTGCCGTTAACCAGCAGGCCATTTGGACCAGGATCAAAGACATCCGTGGCAGCGGCAGTATCGATTTTGTAGATCTTCTTCGTAACCTCTTTGTCCTCTCCCGGCGTTTTGCCATCCCGTTCGAGAACCAGGAAGGTTGTGTCGGTAATGGCGACAATTTCGCTAACAGCGGTGCCAGTTCCCTCTAAAGGATAGAGGTATTCTTTGAACTTGCCCGTGGCCAGTTCATAGAAGAGTATCCTGCAAACAGTTGCGGTCTTTTGAACATCTTTGTTGGGGTTCAAAAGCGGAGACTGCATGATGCCGACCAAGTATTTCTGATCGGGCGTCAGAGTTAGCCCCTCCATGCCGCGATTGGGGCGCCGATTTTTGTAAACTTCTGGAAGCTTTTTGCCGCCAACTCCACTTCCAAAAGGATTTAGCCACTCGATGGCCTTGCCATTGGAATCAAAATGGATCAAGTGAGGTCCGTATTCGTCGGCAATCCAAAAGCTTCCATCTTTGGCCACCGCGATCCCCTCTGGATCGATACCTTTGGGATCCGGCGCAAGCTGCTTGCCGCTGAGATCGTAGGCATTCTCTCCCGTTCCCCCCGAGTCAGATGGATTGGGGATCCCGGTGAGATTTTTGCCTGTCTCGTCTTGCAGCAGGATGACCCTGTCCAACTTGAAGCCCTTGCCGTCCAAAGACAATCTGGCAACTTGAGGGGTAAAGTCTGGCTTAGGGAAAATCTTGTCGTTTGACTCAGCTCCATCAATATTGGGACCGCGATCGGTGAGCACATAAAAATATTGGCCATCAAAGGCAAGGCCAGAGCCAAACCCACCATTGTAGATTTTGACGCCGTTTTCTGTGTTCAAAAGCAGATCCCGCTTTGGAACAGGAGCCTTTTCGGGAAGGTTTTCAATTGCCTTTGCCGGGCTATTGGTGTAGAAAGAAGTTAAAGAAAGCAGGAGCAAGAACAAGCCTGCTGTTCGCAGTTGTTTCATTTGGCAAACCTCCAGAAGCTTTTAAAAAAGAAAGACAGGACGCCTGAGCGGCCTCGAACGGAAGCAACGCCGTCCTAGAGTATCGACGCTTGGCCAAGAACCGTCAAGCTGCTTAACGTTCACGGCGTCAAGCAATGAAAGGCTGTACTCAGGGCCTGTCCTGGAGGCCTGATCTACTTCCAACCGGCCCGATCCATTACCTTTAGGGCATCAGGGGTGACGCGGCCAATGCTGGCGGCGTTGATCGTATCTTCCTTAAAGGTGCCAAAGCTGGCCACCACCGAGTCGATCTCGGCCCCTGGCAGCACTGGATACTCGTTGTTGCCCTGGGCAAAAATGGCCTGCGCCTCTGGCCCGGAGAGAAACTCCAAAAATTGGATGGCCGCTTCTTTGTTGGGAGCTGTTTTCAGAATGCCGGCCCCGCTGATGTTGACGTGGGTGCCACGATCCTGCTGGTTGGGGAAGAAGACGCCGATTTTCTCGGCTACGGCGCGCTCTTCTGGATTGTCGGATTTGATCAAACGCGCCAGATAGTAGGTGTTGACCAGGGCCACGTCTCCTACGCCAGCGGCTACGGCTTTGATTTGATCAATATCTCCCCCCTCCGGCGGACGGGCAAAGTTGGCCACCAAGCCCCGGGCCCATTGCTCCGTTTCCGGGATCCCGTGGGCCAAGATGATCGAAGCCGTCAAGGATTGGCTGTAAACGTTGCTGGAGGAGCGGGTGAGCACCTTGCCCCGCCATTTGGGGTTTGCCAAGTCCTCATAGGTGGACAACTCCTTGGGATCCACCTTGTCTTTGTTGTACATGATCACCCGGGCTCGTTTGGTGAGGCCAAACCAGTACCCCTCTGGATCCCGCAGAGACTCGGGAATATTTTTGGAGAGCGTCTCCGACTGGATGGGTTGAAACCAGCCCTCGTTCTGAGCGCGCCACAACCGGGCAATATCCACCGTCATGAAGATGTCGGCGGGGCTGTTGGATCCCTCGCTGCGGATGCGCTGGACGATCTCATCGGCGTTGCCCTGCACCCAATTCACGGTAATGCCCGTTTTCTGCTTGAAAAGTTCGTACAATTTCTCGTCTGTGCCGTAGTGCCGCGAGGTGTAGAGGTTCACTTCCTGATTGGCGCCATGGGCCGGACGCAGAAGAGACCCTGCTGCCAGAGCCGCAGAACCTAGCGTGGCTCCACTGACAAATTGCCGTCGCGATAAGCGCATACCCAACTCCTAAGTTCAAAAACATCTCAAGAGACAGAGCTCCACCGGCCAAGCTGGCCATGCCTCTCTCTGAGAAAAAACCTGAAAGCTACGCCCAAAGGACAAAGGCGGTTCCCGCAAATCTCACTCCGTTGACCCTCATCTTAGGCCAGCTTTATTGAGACTTTTATTCAAGAACCTCGCCTTGGGGCAATGATAGAGGATCTCAAGTACCAGGTCAAGCTCTTGGGAGTTGTTCTCACTTCTCACCCTTTGGGATGAAACTGGGTGGCTTCCCCTTGTCCTCGACAGCGCCTGAGATGGCCAGCAACGCAGCCGGTCTTGTTGAGCAACGGGTCTCTACCCAGGGCTTTGCGGTCAGCGGTATTGACAGCACTCGCGAAAGCTGAAGAGGCTTCGGGTATAAAGGGAGCAGGGTAGATGACAGAGCTATGGTGAGCTCCCTTTCGAGATCGCCTCATGCACAGGTGCAAGAGAATAGCAGGGATCCGGGCGTCTCTATCCTGGTCTGCGGCTACAACGATTTGGTGGAGCTCACTCTCCAAGCCCTAGAAGCTTTTGGACATCGCGCTGTAGTAGTTGCTCCCGATCTGCCCCCTCATTTGGAAGAGCAGTGGCAATACCTACAGGCGGATCCCCGCCAGCCGGGGGTGTTGCAGCGGGCTGGGATCGAGCGGGTCAAGGTGGCGCTGCTGCTGGAGGACGATGACCAAGCCAACTTTGAGCTGGCTTTGCTGATTCGAGATCTCAACCCACAGGTGCGCGTCGTCTCGCGTCTGTTCAACCACAGCCTTGCCCGCTATCTCGACTCGGTTTTGCCACAGCATTTTTCCCTATCGGTGGCGGCTTTGGCTGCCCCGGCTTTTGCCCTCAAGGCCGTTTCCGACGAATTTGTTGGCTACTTTGAGCTGCCCCAGTTGGAAGCCCAGCCGGCCACACTCCCGCCAGAGCTGGCAGATCCGGCTTACTTTGTCTCAGACCGAGAGACCACCCTCTGGAACGTGGTAGAGCTGACCATCGGATACAACTCCCGCCTGCTGCATATGCCCCTCTCGGAGCTGGAGGAAACTTTTGGGGCGCGGGTGCTGTTTCATTACCCGGTGGATGGGCTTTCTGACTTTTCCAAACAGCGAGTTTTCGACGACTTTGACCACGAGGCAGAGCTGCTGGAGGGGGATCGCGTTTTGGTCATTTGCGATCCCAGAGCCTACCTGCAACTGTTGGAACGCAACGGGCGACGGGGCTCCTCACGGGCACAGCGCTGGGCCAGCGGCCAGATGCAGGACAAGCGACAACAACGGCAAGGCAGGTCGTTGGGGCGGGGATCCCTTGGGTCTTGGCTGCGCAGAGGAGTGCAGGGACTCCTACAGGTCAAGCCCATCGTGCGCACCCTCACCTTCACCTTGGGGGCCATGCTGGTGCTGGGGGTGATCAACTTCAGGATGATCGGCAAACCCCTCATCGATGGGCTTTTGCTGACGATCGTGGTGCTGACAGGGGGCTACGGGGATATTGAGGCTTTTCAACAGCCGGAAACACCGCTGGGGGTGAAGGTGCTGGCGGTGATGATGACCTTGGTGGGGGCTGCCCTGGTGGGGTTGATTTACGGCTTGGTGACCGACAAATTGGTGAGCAGTCGCTTTGGCTTGGGTCGGGCTGCCCGTATGCCCAAAGAGGATCATGTGGTGATCGCAGGGTTGGGGCGGCTGAGCTATTTGGTGCTGCAGTTGTTGCGGCAGATGGGCTACGAGGTGGTGGTGGTGGATCCCAATAGCGAGAACCCTCTCTTGGAGGCAGCGGAACGGGAGGGAGCGGTGGTGGTTCGTGGGGATTATGCCCTGGCAAGCACGCTGCAGCAGGCTCGCATTCAAGGCAGCCGCTGCCTGATCTGCACCACCCCTGACGATCTCACCAACCTGGAGACGGCCCTGACGGCCCACAGCCTGCAGCCGGGGATCCGCACCATTTTGCGGGTTACCGATCCCGAATTGGCGGCTCGCATGCAGCGCCACATGCAGACCCTGGGGATCAGCTACAGTGCTACCGGGTTGGGGGCACGGGCTTTTGCCACAGCAGCACTGGTGGGATCCGTCTACGGCACTCTGGCTTGGCAGGGGGAAACTCTGCTGGTGACGCTGCTGGAGGTCTCGGCCGATTGCCACTACCTGGGGCTATCCTTGCGCCAACTGGCCCAGGACTATGACCTGGTGATCTTGCTGCATCGCTCCCGACCGGGGAAACCCTGTGTTTTTCCCAAGATCTGGCAAAAAGAGGGCAAGACCCTGTTGAAAGAAGGCGATCAACTCTATGTGATGGGAACGGTGGAATCCCTGATTCGCTTAACCCAAGGACGGCCTCTTCCCCCAGAGCTGTATCAGGTGCGCCTCCTAGAGTATCGCAACCCCTATTTTGAAGAGGATATCCTCTCGGCTTTATCGTTCTACGCACGCCTGCCCAAAACGGCCCTGAAACCCCTATTGGGCTGTCTGCCGGCGGTGGTGAGCCCACCCCTTCCCCGCGACAAGGCGATCAAGTTGGCCCGCCAACTGCGCAAAATGAGCACTGAAGTGCAGGTGTTTGCCCAGGCGCAGCCTGACCATCGGATCCCTGCAGCCATGAACGAAAACAGCGAGAGTAATCTGAATTGATTTGGACACTGTTCTGTTTATTGGTCTATTCTGCACTCCGTAGTCCAAAACATCTCGTTATGGGCAGTTGGACATTCAGCTAGAAATCGCAGGAGCCCCGCACTGTACCCGTAGGGTCAGTGCCGGGAGGAATGCGGAAGTCACAATAGAAC